>CALTNV010000121.1 GCA_943845485.1 uncultured Flavobacteriales bacterium
GGTGTTTCTTCAGCAACTGCCTCATTTAATTTTTAAAGAAGAGATTGATCCAAAAACTGGTTTACTACCTTTTCAAGCTAGAAAAATAGCTTTTAATCTTGGTTTATCTGGAGTAGCATTTAAAGAAATGACAAAGTTTGTTACATCTTTATACAACGCTTACGTTGGATGTGATGCTGCTATGTTTGAAATAAACCCAGTGTTAAAAACTTCTGACAACAAAATTATAGCTGTTGATTCAAAAGTAACTTTGGATGCTAGTGCGTTATACAGACATAAAAATTATGCAGAAATGCGTGATAAAACAGAAGAAGACCCAACAGAAGTTGAAGCAGATGAAGCTGGTTTAAACTTTGTTAAACTTGACGGTAACGTTGGGTGTATGGTTAACGGTGCTGGTTTAGCTATGGCAACAATGGATATTATCAAAATGTCTGGTGGTAACCCTGCTAACTTTTTAGATGTTGGAGGAACTGCAAATGCTGAAAGAGTAGAAAAAGCTTTTAGAATCATCTTAAAAGATGAAAATGTTAAAGCTATTTTAGTCAATATTTTTGGTGGAATTGTAAGATGTGATAGAGTTGCTCAAGGTATTGTTGATGCATATAATAACATTGGAGATATTAACATACCAATAATTGTTAGATTGCAAGGAACAAATGCTGAAGAAGCACAAGCTTTGATTAAAGAATCAGGATTAAAAGTTCATTCTGTAGTATTACTAAAAGAAGCTGCTGAAAAAATTACTGAGGTATTAGCTTAAAAATAAAAAAACATATTTTTTTAAAGCCTTCTGATATATTCAGAAGGCTTTTTTATTTAGTACT
Organism: uncultured Flavobacteriales bacterium; assembly: GCA_943845485.1. The sequence continues at coordinate 828 of CALTNV010000121.1, forward strand.
TATTAAAAACAACAATTCACATAAATCTTTCTTGGAATAAATATAAGTATCTAATTTATTTTCTTCCTAAAAAACACTTATTTGATAAAGTAAAACATTGTATCATAAGTAAAAAGTACCATAAAGAATGAAAAACTTTCTAAACTTCTAAATCCAAAACACTGTAACAAAAAAAATAAATATTTATTTTAAATTAAGGAGGAATCATTCTTAGTTTAAATATGATAAAACTTAGCCTAACAATATCTTTACTAATACTTTTAAGCTTAACTAATCTAAATAGTCAATCTACTGAAGAGAGGTTATACTTTGATTGTATGTTTAATGCTGAACGTCAACTAGAACAAAACTCTTTAAACCCAGCAATTAAGAGTTTTAAACAAGCACTAAAATATAAAAAAACAAAACAAGCATATATGTCTTTAACAAAGACTTATTCAAAAAAAAATAATATTAGAAAAGCTTACAAAGCATTTGAAAACTATGTAAAACTTGAGGAAGTTGACAAACTAAGTAATATATTAACAGATCCAGATTTTTTTTATTTAAGCTTTAATGAAAAAAAATGGTACAAAGTAATTAGTGACATACATTACAGAAGTTTTTCATATACAAAATCAAGTGAAAAAGTTTACAAATCAATATATAACCAAGTTAGTTACAAGGAATATATTGAAGATATAACTGTATTATATGAAACAATAATAAATACTCATCCTGGTGTAAACTGGTATATTTCAAAATCAGAATTTGAACAAGAATATCAATATTATCTAAATAAATTTAATGATAGCAGTGATATTAACTCTATTGATATATACAAAAGTAGTATCGAATTAGTTGAAAAAATAAAATGTGGTCATTCAGCAGTTCAATTATCATCAAAACAAATAGAAGAAATTACTAAAAAAAACTTTTTCTTTCCTTATCCTATAAAAGTTATTAACAACGAGATTTATGTGTTTAAAAATAACACATCATTTAATGAAAAACTAATTAGTATAGACAATATTAGTACATCAGAAATTTTAACAACATTACATAAGGATAATTTTGGAGATGGATATAGTACAACAATTGGTGATTATGATTTAGAACAATTTTTTGATATTTATTTTACTTTATATTTTGGAAGTAATGATTCAATTAAAATTGAGTTATTAAATCCAACAACTAATAAAATCACCAAGAAAAACTACGCAATGATAGATACTAAAACTTCTCAAAAACTGTTTTATAAAGCCCACAAATCATTTAGTGATGAACTAAAAATAAAATATGACAAAATTGAAAATAAAGCGACTTTAAAAATTAACACATTCACAAATAATAATCTTTATAATCATTTAATGTTTGAAAATACCTATTTAGAATTTTTCAAAACAGTAAGAGATAGTAACTATAGTAATGTTGTAATTGATTTAAGAGATAATTTAGGTGGTTATTATCAAAATGTAAGATTATTACTCTCATATTTTTTAAATGAAAACAATAATCCTTATGAGAGTTTTAACATAGCAAATATTGATTCCCTATGCACTATTGATTATTTAAGTATAGATGATGAGTTAATTCACGATATGAAAATGCATTTTGACTATAAAAACGGAAAATATACTTTTAGAGAAGAAGTAATATCTCCTTTACCATTAAATAAATATAGTTTTAATGGTAATGTATTTATTCTAGTAAGTGGAAAATCTTTCTCTGGATCAAGTTTATTCACTAGTATCATGAAAGAAAGTTATCATAATACAACCATTATTGGAGAAGAAACTGGAGGTGGTAAAAATGGAACAACAGCTTATTATTCTACAGAATTAATATTACCAAACTCGAAAATTGAAATAACAATACCTTTAGTTAAAATGGTTGTTAACACAGAACAATCATCTAAGTCTGGAGGAATTATACCTGATTACCAAATTACATATGAGTATAATGATTATACTTTAAAAATTGATAAAGAAAATACGCAAGTAAATAACTTAATTAAATTAAGAACTAATGAAAGTTTAATTACTGAAATGATTGAAAACGAATGATAATATTAGCATTTATTTTCAATCATTTCAGTAATATCTTAGTTATTTAAGCAATTACTTTTAAAATATTTTTTACTTGAAGAGCTTTGTCTTTGGCTCTATTAATATCCTTACTTAAAATTGTAATATGTCCCATTTTTCTAAAAGGCTTAGTATCTTGCTTCCCATATAAATGTACAAAAACATCAGACATAGAAATTACTTCTTCCATACCTTCATAAACAACTCTACCTGAATAGTCTTTTTCTCCTAAAACATTAACCATTACAGAAGGGTAAATAATTTCTGTACTACCTAAAGGCATGTTTAATACAGACCTTAAATGTTGTTCAAATTGAGAAGTTATATTCCCCTCTATGGTTTGATGACCGCTATTGTGGGGTCTAGGAGCTACCTCATTAATCAGTAACTCACCCGATTTGGTTAAAAAAAACTCTACAGCTAAAATTCCAACCATATTTAACTCTGAAATAATTTGAATAGCTAAATCTTTTGCTTTTTTCTCTATATCAGCTGTAATATCAGCTGGTGAAAATAAAAACTCTACTAAATTGGCAGTAGCACTAAATTCACACTCCACAGTTGGATATGTAATTATATCATTTGAAGTATTTCTTGCAACTATAACAGATAACTCTTTATCTATATCAACTAAATCTTCTACAACACAAGGAGAATCAAAACAGTTTTTTAAATCATCATCATTTTTTATAACCATTACACCTTTTCCATCATAACCTCCCTTTCTTAATTTTAAAACATAAGGATATGAAATTTGTTTTGAAATCAAATCTTCTTTATTTTTTACCAAAACAAAATCAGAAGAAGAAATCTCTTTAGATTGATAAAATTGTTTTTGTAAACCTTTGTCTTGAATAACTTGTAAAACATTAGGTTGAGGAAAAACTTTAACTCCTTTTTTTTCTAAATCAAATAAAGCATCAACGTTAACATTTTCTATTTCAATAGTTAAAACATCCTTATCTTTTCCAAAATTATAAACATCATCATAACTTTGTAAACTTCCCAAAGTAAAAGAAGTTGCTATATTAAAACACGGAGCTTCCTTTGTATTATCCATGATATGAATATCTACATTATAGTTTATAGCCTCTTGAATAAACATACGGCCTAATTGGCCTCCACCTAAAATACCTAATTTAAAATCTGATGTGTAAAACTTTTCCATAATACAAAGATATTTGAATTTGTTATTTGAAACCATACTTTTACCTTTATTATTTAAATTTTTTTCAATGAAAATTATAAGTGTTATTCCAGCAAGATATCAATCAACAAGATTTCCGGGTAAACCATTAGTGGATATTAAAGGAAAATCAATGATTCAGAGAGTTTATGAACAGGTTAATTTATCCACACTTATACATGAAGTATACATAGCTACTGATGATGAAAGAATTTATAATCACGTAAAAGCTTTTAACGGAAATGTAATTATGACATCAAAAAACCATGAAAGTGGGACAGATAGAATACAAGAATGTATTCAAAAAATAAATAGTGATGCTGATTTTATTATTAATATTCAAGGAGATGAACCTTTTATTTATCCTGAACAGATTGATGATTTATGTAAAAGTATTAATAACAACACTCAGATAATTACAATGTATCATTCAATAGACAACATTAATGATATATTGAATCAAAATAAAGTAAAAGTAGTTTTTAATAAAAAAAATGAAGCTATATATTTTAGTAGAGCACCTATACCTTTTCAAAAATCTAAAGATCAAAATAACTGGATTATAAAAAACAATTACTTTGGTCATATTGGCGTGTACGGTTATTCAAAAAATGCTTTAAATAAAATAACAAAACTTAAACCTTCTAAATTAGAGCAATTAGAAAGTTTAGAACAATTGCGATGGCTTGAAAACGATTTTAAAATCACTGTAGTTGAAAGTAAATACCAATCTATTGGTATTGATACACCTGAGGATCTTAATAATGCATTATCTAAATTATGATTAATTTTAAAAATCACATAATTGAACTTTTAAAAATTAAAAACGCAATAAATTTACCAAACTTTGGTTGTTTTATTGCTGTTGACTATCCAAGTTTTAAAAAAGAAAACATCATTTATCCTCCATCAAGAAAAGTGATATTTAAATCTGATTATAAAGATGAGGAAGATTACTTAGCTACTTATATTATATCGAAAGAAAAAATAAGTTTAAGTAAAGCAATTTATGAAATACAAAAAGAAATTAATCTAATTAAAGAGTATGTTTTAGAAGAAAATAATTATCAATTTGATGAATTAGGAAGTTTTTTCTTGAACAAATCTGGGGATATAGCATTTAAATTTAACGAAAAATGCAACTTAAATTTAAAAAGCTATGGGTTAAAACCTATTTAGTATTAGGCTTATTATTTAAGCTATTTGTTATTGTTTTTTTTGTAAAAATATAAGCTATTTTTCTTCCTAATTTTGTATTCACTACAAATTTTGATAAAAGAGGATGTAATTCATACTCGTTTGAAACATATTCAATGGCTTCATTTTTAGATTTTTTATAATGCTTTTCAGGTACTAATATAAATATAGATATTAAAACTAAAAACACTACTAAAACAACTTTATATCTTTTTTTCATATTTCATAAAATTAAATAAAAAAAAGGACTTGCTCACACAAGTCCTTTTTTAATTCACCAAAAGTGAAATTATTTTTTGTTAGCAACGTATCTTTTTTCTTTAATACGAGCTGCCTTACCTGTTCTTTCACGTAAATAAAAGATACGAGCTCTTCTAACTCTACCTCTTTTAGTTATTTTTACTTCTGCAATTAAAGGAGAAGTAACTGGGAAAATTCTTTCAACACCAACGTTTCCAGACATTTTTCTAACAGTAAAAGTTTCAGTTACACCTGAACCTCTTCTTTGTAATACTACACCTTGAAAGTTTTGGATACGTTCTTTGTCTCCTTCTTTAATTTTATAACTTACAATAACAGTATCACCTGCTTGAAATGTTGGTAAAGCTTTTGCTTCTACTAATTCGTTTTCTATTTGCTTAATAATATCCATGATCCGATATGTTTGAGTATTGTGTAAAGTCTATTTATTTCAGGTTACAAAATTACAAACAAAAGTTTTAAAAAACTATTTATTTGTAATAATTTTTAATCATTATTCGTAAATTTTTTATAAATATCTGGCCTTCTGGCTTTAGTTCGCTCAATAGCCTTTTCCATTCTCCATTCATCAACTTTTTTTTGATGTCCACTTAAAAGAACCTCTGGTACTTGCCAACCTTTATAATTTGATGGTCTTGTATATACAGGTGGAGATAATAAATCATCTTGAAAACTATCTGTTAAAGCAGAAGTTTCATCATTTAGTACACCAGGAATTAATCTAATAATTGAATCGGATAATACAGCAGCTGCTAACTCTCCACCACTTAACACATAATCACCAATACTAATCTCTTTAGTAATATAGTGCTCCCTTAATCGTTCGTCAACACCTTTATAATGACCACAAAGAATCATAATGTTTTTAAGTGATGAAAACTGATTACTAATTTGCTGATTAAGTACCTCTCCATCAGGAGTCATATAAATGATCTCATCATATTCCCGCTCCTCTTTAAGTTTATCAATACAATCTGCAATTGGTTGAATTTGCATCACCATACCTGCTCCCCCGCCGTATTGGTAATCGTCAACCTTTTTATGCTTGTTATTTGTATAATCTCTAATATTATGAATCACAACCTCTACTTTTCCTCTATCAATAGCTCTTTTTAAAATACTATCACTGAAAGGCCCTTCTAAAAGTTTTGGTAAAATGGTAAGTATATCTATTCGCATCATCATTTATAAAATATAAATACAAAAATAAGGAACTAAATATTAAGATAAACATGCTTATATATTTTTATATGTACATAGATTATTATATTTGTAGCTATCATAAGAATATTTGATATTAT
>CALTNV010000122.1 GCA_943845485.1 uncultured Flavobacteriales bacterium
AAACTTCTATTGTCAAATAAAAAAAACCGAAAATAAGCTCTCTTCTTATTTCGGTTTTTAATGTAATTATTTAATATTAGCTATGGTAGTACAATTGCAAAAGCTAACTCTTTTTTTTCTTCATCAGGGTAATACCCCTCAACTAATAGAGCTCCTGAATTATATTTTGTATATTTTTCTACATCACTAATTGTTACAATTTTATGATGGTCTATTTTTGTTATGATAAAGCCTTCTTCAATTCCGATTTTATTTAATTGACTATTGTTAACCTCACTTAGTATAACGCCTTCAATTTTATCAGATGGTATTTTTGAAATTTTTATTCCTAGTTCTTTTAATTCAAACTCATCACTTTTTTTTATAATATCTGTATTTCCTATTTTATTTTTTAGCTCTACTTTAAATGACTTTATTTCATTATTTCTAATAATTTTTACAGACACAATATCTCCAGGAATGTAGGAAGCTATTTTTTCTTGTAACTCTGGTACTGAATTTGTTTCTGTTTCTTCTATTTTGACAATAACATCCCCACTTTTTATGCCTGAATTTTTAGCGCTACCATTTTCAGATAATCCAGAAACGTAAACCCCATTTTTATTTTTTAATGATAATTTTGTTTCTATTTCATCAGATATATTTTGAATACTAATTCCTAAAAATGCTCTTTGAACATAGCCATATAACTTTAAGTCATTAGTAACCTTAGAAACTAAATTAGATGGTACTGCAAAAGAATACCCAGTAAAAGAACCTGTTTGTGAAGCTATTGCTGTATTAATGCCAACCAATTCACCTCTTGTATTAACTAAAGCACCTCCACTATTTCCTGGGTTAACAGCAGCATCTGTTTGTATAAAAGACTCAACTGGGAAAACATCTTTTTCAGGGTTAGCTTGTAAAATATTTATATTTCTTGCCTTGGCTGATATTATTCCAGCCGTTACTGTAGATGTTAAGTTAAAAGGATTTCCTACGGCAATTACCCATTCCCCTAATTTTAATTTATTTGAATTACTGAATGTTATAAAAGAGAGGTTTTTTTCTTCTATTTTTAATAATGCAATATCTGTGGAAGGATCGGTACCTACTAACTTAGCTAAATAAGTTTCTTTATTATTTAAAGTTATTTCAATTTTATCAGCATTGTTAATAACATGATTATTGGTAACAATATAACCATCTGACGATATAATTACACCTGAACCAGCACCTTGAAGTTTTCTTTCTTTAGGTTGAATTCCATCACCTCCATTAAAAAACTGTTCAAACGGGTTGTAGGTATTGTATTGTTCAGTTGCCTCTACTTTTACATGTACTACACTATTTACTGTGTGTTCTGCAGCAAGTTCAAAGTTTGGTAGTGTTTGCGTATTATTATATTGTACTACATTTTTAACAGGTATAGAAGATTCTTTTATATTTACAATACGATTATTGTTTTCTTCTTTATTTAAATACTTATACCCTCCTATTGATATAGTACTACTTATTATGGCAATTGAAAATATTTTTAATGTATCATTCATATTTTTTTAATTTAATTTTGACTTAAAGTATTAAGCATTTAAAAAAAAACAAAACCAAAAAATGTAAAATACAGTTAACTTCTGTTAAGCTACACCATCTTATACATTTTGTACTAACATTGTATTTTTTTTTACAATTAAACTTTTAAGTATCTTTGTTTTATGAATTTTCCATTTTATAAATATCAAGGTACGGGAAATGATTTTATTATTATAAATCATTTTTCTGAGCAATTTTTTAGTGTAGATGATTCTTTTATTAAGAGTATTCCTGAACTGTGTGAAAGAAAATGGGGGGTAGGAGCTGATGGGATAATTTTAATTGAAAAATCAACTATTTCAGATTTTAAAATGACTTTTTTTAATCCAGATGGTAGTTTAAGTTTTTGTGGTAATGGAGCTAGAAGTGCTATAAAGTTTTCTTATGATATGGGTATTTGTAAATCGTCAAGTACCATTTTTGAAGCAAATGATGGTTTACATACTGGAAAAGTATTACAAAATGATTTTATAGAATTGTCAATGTCTGACGTAATGGGAACAGAAGAGGTTTTTAAGGGATGTTTTATTAATACTGGAGCCCCTCACTTTGTAAGAAAAATAGATGAGAATATTAATGACTTTAACTTAATAGAAAATGCTTTTAAAATTAGATGGGATAAATATTTTGAACCAGTAGGAACTAATGTAAATTATATAAATGAAATTAGTGAAAATAAAATCAGTATTAGAACTTTTGAAAAAGGAGTAGAAGCTGAGACTTTATCTTGTGGAACTGGAGTTACGGCAGCTGCTTTATATTACATACTTGAATTTTCGGATGACCGCTATGAGGTTGATGTTTTATCTAAAGGAGGAGATTTAAAAGTAATAGCAACAAAAAAAAGTAATATCTTTACCGATATTAAATTAGTAGGTAAAGTAGGTAAAGTTTTTAAAGGGGAGATAGGTTTTGAGCAAGTTGATTAAAAATATTGAAAGTATAACTAGATTAGAGGATAAAGGGAAGCCATATTTAACCATTTTACACCCTAGTCAAAAACCACCTCACATTGCATTCACTATAAATAATATTTGTTATTCTTTGAGTGTAAAAGGAAAAAAAGCAATAAGTATTGATGCTTTAATAAGGAAGTTTTTAGTTACTAAAAAACAGATATTGTTTTTAATGTTAGATATTGATCAAAAACATCATTCATTTAAAGAAGTTTTGGAAAACTATAAAGAGGTAGATTTTTCTAAAACATGCTTAAGTCCTATCAAATCTTATTTAGAATTAGCTTTAGCAGATTCATATAATCACTTACCTTTTGTTTTTGATGTTGTAGCAAAACTTCAAGAAAAAAAATTATTATTAAAGTCTTATGGAGTTAATATTGATGGAGATTTTAATTTATTAGAATACACAAAAAAAGAAGTAGACAATTGTATTGTAGCAAACTTAAAAAACTAATCATGAGTGATTTGGAAAATAATAGTGTTTATTTAAGAGCTTTAGAACCTTATGATGCAGATATTTTGTATATGTGGGAAAATGATACATCTGTTTGGAATGTGAGTCAAACACAAATTCCTTTTTCAAAATATATGATGAAAGAGTTTGCATTGGCAGATCAAGATATTTACAAACATAAACAGTTAAGGTTAATTGTTTGTTCCAAAGATACAGATGCGCCTATTGGAGCTGTTGATTTTTTTGAGTTTGACCCTTTTCATCAAAGAATAGGTATTGGAGTACTTATTTCTTCAGATTTAGACAAAAATAAAGGTTTTGCTTCAGAAGCTGTTGAAACAAGTTGCTCATACGCTTTTAAACATTTAGGTGTGCAACAATTATTTTGCTCTATTACAGAAAATAATGAAGCTAGTTTAAAATTATTTAATAAATGCGGATTTAAAATAACTGGACAAAAAGAAAAATGGGTGAAAAATGGAGATTTATTTTTAGATCAATATTTTTTACAAAAATTAAAATAGAATGATCAAGGTAGTAAAGTATTTAATAGGTGTTTTTGTTTTATTAAGCTTATTAGTTTTATTGTTGTTTAAAGGTAAAATAGACGCTTTTTTATTAGCCCAAAATAAAACAGAAAATAACAAGAAGGAAATTTTATTTTTAAAAACTTCTATTAATAGAAAAGAAGTTTTAGAGCTTATTTTAAAGAGAGGTATTTATTCAGATACGTCATCCTTGAAAGGTTTGATGGATGTGAAAAACTACCAATCCAATAATGTTGTTGGTGGTAAATATGTTATTCCTTCTAAAATCTCATTAAATAAATTAGTAAATATACTACGCTCAGGAAATGGAATGTCTTTTATTAATGTTACGTTTAACAATGTTCGGAATTTAAATCAATTAGCATCTAAGGTTAGTAAACAAATTGAAGCTGATTCTACTGAATTAATAAGATTTTTTAATGATGAAGATATTCAAAGTAAATATGGATTTAATCAATATACTTTTATAAGTTTATTTTTACCTGATACTTATGAATTTAAATGGAATACATCAGCAGAGTTTTTTGTTGAAAGAATGGCTAAAGAATATAAAAGCTTTTGGGCAGATGAAGATAGGCAAGAAGCTAAAAGAGCTTTAGGATTTTCACAGTCAGACGTTACTACACTTGCTTCTATTGTAAAAGCTGAGCAAAGTAGGTTGAAAGTTGAGCAGCCTATTATTGCTGGTTTATACATTAATAGAATTAGACAAGGTATAGCTTTAGAGTCAGATCCAACTTTAGTTTATGCTAATAATGACTTCACATTAAAAAGAGTTTACAATAAACATAAAAAAATAGACTCACCTTACAATACATATAAATATAAAGGTTTGCCCCCAGGTCCAATTAACATTCCTGAAAAACACGTGATTGACGCTGTTCTAAATTATCACCATAATAATTATATATTTATGTGTGCTAAACCAGGATATACTGGAGAGCATAATTTTACAAAAACATATAATCAACACAAAAAAAATGCTCGAGAGTATCAACAATGGCTAAATCAAGAAAAAATACATTAATAATTATTTTTGTTTTTTTTGTACTTAATTCTTTTGCTCAAAAAGACACGATAATAAATAATAATGGGTTTACTTATGTAGGTTTTATGGCTGGAGCCTTATTTCCAAATCAAACTACAGCAGTATATTATAATGGAGGAGGTAATAATGGCTTGTTTAGTTTATTCACTACCTACCCTTCATTAAAACAAGAAGTTGTAGATGTTTTAGGGTATGATTTTTTAATACCTAATCAAATACCAGATATTAGGTATAGAATACCTTTTTATTATGGTTTTAATTTTGGTGTAAATTCACCCTATTTTGGAGACTTTATTTTAGAAATTAATTATACAGAACTTGAATTGATTACACCCTACCAAATTCAAGTTCTTAATTTTAATACAGGACTTTTATCAAATTCATTTCAGGCCATTTTGTATGGAAAAGAAAAGCGAGGCGAAATTAATTTAGGTTATCAAAAGGGGTTTGATTACACTAATCTATTGTCATTTTATGCTGAAATTTTCATTAATGGAAATATTGTTCAAGCAACATCAAACGATTTAATTATCGAAACACCGGAAAGAGAAATATCTTTCAATATTTTTAGTCCAACAAATAATTACAATCCAAGTAAAACAGCTTTAGGATTTGGTATTATTGGAGGAGCAGGTTTTAGATATTTGTTAGGAGCTAAATTTATTTTCACAAGCTCTGTTAGAATTAATTATACTCAAGTTAATTTAATGTATAAAAAATCATTTCAACCATCCTTATCTTTAGTTTCTAAATTATTGTTGAAAATATAATGTCTTGCTAATTAGTGTGTTATTTCTTACATTTAGTGAAAATTAAAAAATAGTTATGAGAAAAATATTACTATCAATTGCCATTATTTCAGCATCTTTTGGAGCTTTTGCACAAAAAAAAGTGGAATTAGTTGAAAAAAGAGAGAGCTTTACAGTAGGGTCAGTATCTGCAATTACAATCACAATACCATACGGAGAAGAGAAAGAAGTTGAAAAAGAGTTAAAAAATGAATTAAAAAAATGGAAAGGAAAACTCTCTGTGAAAAATGAGTTTTTTTTAGATGATGTTGTTATTAAAGAGTTTGGTGAAAATTCTTTTGATGTTTATGGTAAAATATATGAAGAAGGGGATAATGTTCAAATTTCAATCTCTATTGATTTAGGAGGGGCTTATTTAAATTCTAGTGCTCACCCAGAAAAGTTTAAGGTGATGTATGATAGGTTAAATGTTCTTGGAAATAAAATAACACAAGAAGTATTAGAAGATAGGTTAAAAGAAGAAGAGAAATCTTTAGATAAGTTAGAAAAAGAGCTTGATAAATTAGTTAGTAAGAAAAATGATTTAGTAAGCCAAATCTCTTATGCTAAATCGGATATTGCTGGTGCTCAAACACATATAGATCATGCTGATAGCTCAACTGATGAGGGTAAAAAGACAATCAATAAATCAGAAAATAAAATTAATAATGCTGAATCTAAAATAAGAGATGCAGAAAAAGCAATAGAAAAAAACATTAGAGATCAAGAAGCCAAAAAGAAAGAAATTGAAGAGCAAACAGTAGTAGTAGAAGATGCTCAAGGTAAAGTTGATAAGTTTAAAAAAGCTTAATCAAATTGATATAAAAAAAGAGCGGCTTATTTAATAAACCGCTCTTTTTTTATATCAATATTTTTTTTATGCCTCTTCTTCTACCGCAAATTTACTAATTACTTCTTGTGTAACTCCCGTACTTGAAAAACCACCATCGTGGAATAAGTTTTGCATAGTTACATATTTTGTAAAATCTGAGAATAAAGATACACAGTAGTTAGCACAAGCTTCTGCAGATGCATTTCCTAATGGGCTCATTTTTTCTGAGTAAGATATAAACTCACTAAATCCCTTTACACCACTACCTGCTGTAGTAACTGTTGGTGATTGAGAGATAGTATTAATTCTTACTTTTTTCTTAATACCATAATGATAACCAAAACTTCTTGAAATACTTTCTAATAAAGATTTAGCATCAGCCATATCATTATAATCAGGAAAGATTCTTTGTGCTGCAATATAAGTTAAAGCTAATACAGAACCCCATTCATTTAATGCATCTTGTTCCATTGCAACCTTTAAGGTTTTATGAAATGAAATTGCAGAAACATCCAAAGATGTATTGTAGAATTTGTAATTTGTTTCAGTATAATGTATTCCTTTTCTAACATTAGGAGACATTCCTATAGAATGTAAAATAAAATCTAATTTACCACCTAAAATTTCTTGAGATTTAGTTATTAAATTCTCTAAATCTTCCATTGATGTTGCATCAGCTGGGATAATTTCAGAACCTGTTTTTTCAGCAAGTTTTTTAATCTCTCCCATTCGCATTGCTATAGGAGCATTTGTTAATACAAATTTTGCTCCTTGTTCGTGTGCTACTTCAGCTACTTTCCAAGCAATAGATTGCTCATTTAAAGCACCAAAAATAATACCTCTTTTTCCTTCTAATAAATTATTTGCCATTTTTTAAATGTTATAATGATGCTGTAAAAATAAGAAAAAACTTATTTTACTTTATCTATTTATATTTTTAATTCAATAATAATTCTGCTTGTTGTATTGCTGCGTCTGTAATTTTATCTGCACTTAGCATTGTTGCAATTTCAATAGTTCTTTCTTCGGTAGAAAGTTCTTTTAGATAAGTTCTTGTTTTTGTAGTGTTGTTGTCTTTGTATACTTTCCATTGGCTATTTCCTGCAGCTGCAATTTGAGCTGAGTGTGTAATGCTAATAATTTGAGTTTCATTGCTCATATCTGTCATGAAAAGTCCCATTTTATTTGCAACATTTCCTGATACACCTGAATCAATTTCATCAAATATAATAGTAGGTAGTGTTTTATGTTTACAAAGTAAATATTTTACAGAAAGCATTACTCTACTAAGTTCTCCACCTGATGCTGATTTAGATATTTCTGTAAAACTGGAACCTTTATTGGCTGAAAATAGCATGTCAATTTGATAGATTCCTTTTTTTGAAGGAAAATCTAACTTATTAAATGCTATTTTTATTTCTGCATTAGGCATTGATAATTGATTAAGAAGAACCTTCATCTCTTCTTCAATTTTTACAGATACTTTTTTTCTTTCTTTGTGCTGTTTTTCTCCAATCAAATTAAGCTTTAACACTAACTTTTGTATCGTTTCTTCCTTTTTCTTTTTTAATTGATCAAACTCAGTAACTGCTTTGATTTTTTTTTCTAGATGATCTCTTTTTTCAATTAATTCATCAATAGACTGACATTGGTGTTTTAAAAATAACTTATTTATTAAATCTATTGTATCGTGAATTTTAACGAGTTCTTCAGGATTATGTTCTATATTTTCATTAAATGACTCTAGTTCGGTAGAGATGTCTTTTAACTCCCAAAATACTGACTTTAATCTATCATTTATTTGTTCAACATCTTTACTAAGATTAGATAAGTTGTCTAATTCTTTTGATTGATTATTTAGTAAATCTATAATGTTTACTTCATTGTAAGATAGTTGATTATAAACGCCTCCTAATGTCGATTTAATAGATTCTGCATTTTCTAATACATTGTATCTCTCCTCTAAACCATTAAATTCATCTTGTGTAATTGTAATTTGTTGGAGCTCTGAAAGTAGAAAAAGATTATAATCCAAATCAAAGTTTTGATTTGATTGATTAATTAAATCCTCTAATTTTTTTTTCTCATTATTCCAGTTGGTGAAATTTTTTTGGTATTCTACCAATGATGTATTTTCTTTTAATATCTCATCTATTAGATTAACAGCATAATTATTTTTTTTGATATCAATCGTTTGGTGTTGAGAATGAATATCAATTAAATAATCTTTTAACTCTTTTAAAATTGAAATATTTACTGGAGTATCATTGATAAAAGATCTTGTTTTACCTGTTTTTGAAATTTCTTTTCTGATAATACAATCATTATCATAATCTAATTCATTTGTATTAAAAAAGTGTTTAAGATTCAGTTTTGAAATATTAAAGTTTGCTTCTAATACACATTTTTTTTCTTCATTATCAATTACTGAATAATCAACTCTACCACCTAGTAAGATATTAAGCGCTCCTAAAAGTATTGATTTACCAGAACCAGTTTCCCCTGTTAGAGTTGTAAAGCCTTTTTTTAAATTTAAAATTGCTTTATCTATTAAAATATAATTATTGATGGATAGCTTAGTAAGCATAATTTATAATAATTTATAATAATTTATTTAACCTTCATTAGTTTATCATAATCTTTAATATGAGTAGGGTCATATTTAGAGAGCATTTTTGTAATAGTTTGTCTTGTTGTAATATCTGTACTTAAAAACATAGAAATTAATTCTTGATATTTTGCTTGAAAAAACACTCTTGTAAAAAAACTACTAGGATTAAATTTATAAACCTCTTGTATAGATTGAAGTGATGTTAAAATAGTTTGTTTTCCTTCATCTAAATTGTTGTACATAATATCTAAACCTTTTCTGTGGTAGCTATACACTAATCCTCTAAATGGTTCAAATTGAGGATTCATATAATCGTATACTAAAAAATACCTGGAATCATTTCCGTCAGATGATTTCCAACCTGTTCCTCCAGAAGATTGGGCAACTGAGGTAATGTCTTGAGCATTTACAAGATATTTTGTTCCTCCTAATTTACCATAGCTATCAAAATCTAATCCAATAATAAGATTGGCGTAAAAAGCTAAAATAGATGATAATTCACTTTTATATTGACCTTCAATAAAAATAAGTCTTGTATTTTCTGCGTATGAAAATGAAATATCTTTATCTAAAGTATTTAGCAATGTAGAATTATAATCACTATTAAAAACTGGCCTAGAACTCGTTATTTGTAAAGTTGCTTTGTAGTTTGTTTTGTTTGCTACTTCTGTAATGTTTAATTGTAAATTACATTCTATTCTTTCATTAATATCAAAGTCATCATTCGTCCATTGAGTATTGTTCATAAACTCAAAAATAGTCTGTTTTAAATCTTCAAATACTGTCTTATCAGAAATTTGAACTTGATCAGAAATAATGATTACTGAACAGTTTAACTCTTGAGCATTAATGGTGTTTTTAGAAAGTATTAATAAGCTTACAATTAACAGTAGGTTTTTCATAATTGATAATTTTCAAGATAATGTATGATATCTAAAGCAATTTCATCTTTTGATTTTAACGTAGAGTTAAAGGTATTATTTTGTTTATCAATGATAGTGATTTTATTTGTATCAAAACCAAATCCGGCATTTTTATCTTGTAGAGAATTTAAAACAATAAAGTCTAAGTTTTTTCTAATTAATTTACCTTTAGCATTTTCAACTTCATTATTAGTCTCTAATGCAAACCCTATAAGTATTTGATTTTGTTTTGAATCTCCTAAGTACTTAAGGATGTCATCTGTTGGTTCCAATTCAATTGTTAAAGAAGTTTCTTTTTTCTTTATTTTTTGATTAGCAACTGTTTTAGGTCTGTAATCTGCTACTGCAGCAGACATAATAAAAGCATCTGCTTTAGTATAAAACAATTTACTTTGTTCAAACATTTCTTTAGCAGTTGTTATTTTAACTAATGTTAAGTTTTTTTCTGGAGTTATCTGTTGTTGAGTTGGACCAGTAATGAGAATGACATTAGCTCCTTTTTCTAAACATTTTTTAGCGATAGAAAATCCCATTTTCCCTGATGAGTGGTTTCCTATAAATCTTACAGGGTCTATTTTCTCATAGGTCGGACCAGTTGTGATAACAATAGTTTTGTTTTTTAAATTCAAAATTATTTATTGAAAAAAATGTTTAATGTGTTGAATATATTCTCAGGTTCAGCCATTCTTCCATTACCAATTAATCCACTGGCTAATTCGCCATATTCGTAATCAATAATATTGTTTTTATACCTTTTTAAAGTTTCTATGTTTTTAAGTACTGCAGGATGTTCCGCCATGTCTCTATCCATTGCAGGGGCAATAAAAACAGGGCACTTAGCAGAAAGATAAGTTGTTAAAAGAATATTATCTGCAATACCATTTGCTAATTTACCTATTGTGTTAGATGTTGCAGGAGCAATAATCATAGCATCTGCCCATAGACCTAAATCTACGTGATTTACCCATTCTCCAGTTTGTTGATTATAAAACTCAGAGATTACAGGTTTTTTACTTAGGGTAGCCAAAGTAAGTGGGGTAACAAAATGCAAGGAAGCCGGAGTGAGAATGATTTTTATCTCTGCTCCGGCTTTAATAAATTGTCTAACAAGTAATGGTATCTTGTAAGCTGATATTCCACCTGTTATACCTATAATAATTTTTTTGCCCTTAAGCATGTAATTATTTTTCGTCTCTATGTCTATAGTAAACTCTGTCATTGATGAATTCATCAACAGCTATAGAATGTGGTTTAGGAAGTTTTTCGTAAAATTTTGAAATTTCAATTTGTTCTCTATTTTCAAAAACTTCTTCTAAATTATCTGTGCTTGAAGCAAATTCTTCAAGTTTACCTTTCAATTCTTCACTCATTTCTGTAGTGATTTGATCAGCTCTGTTAGCAATAATATTTATAGCCTCATAAATATTATCATTATTTTTCGTAAGTTCTTTGGTGTTACGAGTTTGAGTTGTTCTTGCTGCTTGGCTATTCTTATAATTCATGAATGTAACTTTAATTGACTTCAAAAGACAAAGGTAATAAATGTAGATTAAATATTCTCTTTCTTTTTCAAATAATCAAGTTTTTTAACAGAATTTTCATAATCTGATTCTAGTTCTTTTCTATATTTCCCATTTGGAAATTTATCTATATATCTAAAATAACTATCTATGGTGTTGTTAAAACGTTCTTCTTGTTTTGACAGGATACTCTTTGAGGCAAGTATGTAGCTTGATTTTGTAATGTAATAGTAAGCGTCTTCTTTATAGGTTGTTCCTGGATAATCTTTTAATAAATATTTAAAAGCAACAATAGCAGATTTGTAGTTGGTTGTTTTATAATATAAATAGCAACTATTGAAATCTTTTCTTTCAAGTTTTGACCTTAATTCGTCTATAATAACGTTACTACTATCAACTAATTTGTTATTTGGATGTTTATTAACAAAGATGTTAAATGCATCAATAGCATTTTGAGTATCCGTAGGGTCTAACGAGGATTTTGGTGAACTAACATAGTAACAATAGGCCGACATAAAATCACACTCTTCTGCTTTTTCACTGTTAGGATATGTTTTAGAAAACATTTCAAAATAAAAGCTAGCCATCAAATAATAATCTAAATAATAGTTAGAGTAAGCATGCATATAACTTATTTCTTCTGCTTTAGCTGTTCCTCTATAAAATGTTTTTAACTCTTCTAAAAGAGCTATAGCTTTGGTATATTCTTTTTTTTCGTAATACTCTTTGGCTTTCTCAGACTTATATTCTAAATCTCTACTTTTTAGAACTTTATTATATTCAGAGCAAGACAATAATGTAATGGTAACAGTTAATAGCAATATCAGTTTTTTCAAAATTTGCATCAGAAATAGTTCTTTTTTTAATTGGAATGATCTATTGTTTATTCAACGTCAAATATATAAAATACTTTTGTTTGTTTATTGATAAAAGGTGTTAATACTGTTTGATATTGGCCTTTTTAAGCTTATCTGATTGTATTTTAGTACTCTAAGTGTTGACTTATCTAAAAAGTTTTTTAAATTTGTGTAATTAAATTTTAAATATTATTACGTGGATATTTTTGAAAAAATAAGAAAAGATCAAGGTCCTTTAGGAAGATATAGAAAACAAGGTCATGGTTACTTTTTATTCCCAAAGTTAGAAGGGGAGATTAGTAATAAAATGATTTTTAGAGGTAAAGAAGTTTTAACTTGGAGTATAAATAATTATTTAGGTTTAGCAAATCACCCTGAAGTAAGAAAGGTTGATGCTGAAGCTTCTAAAGATTGGGGTTTAGCTTATCCTATGGGGTCAAGAATGATGTCTGGGCAAACTAAATATCATGAAGAATTAGAAGAGAAATTAGCTGATTTTGTTGATAAACAATCATCTTTCTTATTAAACTTTGGTTACCAAGGTTTTCAATCTGTTATTGACGCTTTAGTTAATAGAAACGATGTAATCGTTTATGACTCTGAGGCTCACGCTTGTTTAATGGATGGTTTTAGGTTACACGCTGGAAAACGTTTTGTTTTTCAACATAATGATATGGAAAGTTTTGAGAAACAAATGGTAAGAGCTACTAAATTAGTTGAACAAACTGGTGGTGGTATTTTAGTTGTTTCTGAAGGTGTTTTTGGTATGGCTGGTGATCAAGGTAAACTAAAAGAGATTGTTGAATTTAAAAAGAAATTTAAGTTTCGTTTTTTAGTTGATGATGCTCATGGTTTTGGAACTGTTGGTGAAGGTGGTAAAGGAGCTGGTGTTGAACAAGGAGTTCAAGATCAGATTGATATTTATTTGGCTACTTTTGCAAAATCAATGGCTTCTATAGGTGCTTTTGTTGCTGCTGATGAGGATATTATTGAGTTTTTACAATATAATATGAGGTCTCAGATTTATGCTAAATCTTTACCAATGCCATTAGTTGTTGGTGCTTTAAAAAGGTTGGAGCTATTGAAAACAGAGTCTTCTTTAAGAGAAAACTTATGGAATGTTGCTTCTGCTTTACAAAATGGGTTAAAAGATGCTGGTTTTGATATAGGTAAAACAAACTCTCCTGTTACTCCTGTGTTTTTAGAGGGTACTGTTGAGGAAGCTACAAATGTTACGATGGATTTAAGAGAAAATTATGCAATTTTCTGTTCAATTGTAATTTATCCAGTAGTTCCTAAAGGAGTGATTATGTTAAGATTAATTCCTACAGGTGTTCACACTTTAGAAGATGTTGATTATACTATTGAAACATTTAAAAAGGTTAGAACTAAATTAGAAAATAAAGAGTATTCTCCAACTGAATTTGCAGCTTGGTCATAATATTCAATATGATAGTAAAAAAGGAGCTATGTTTTACATAGCTCCTTTTTTTATCTATTATTCTTAATAATTTGAATAATAAGCATGAGTGATAATATTCCGGATATGATAAATCCTAGCATACCAATAATTGGGATTTCGTTCCAGTAAGGTGGTATTTTTGACAATGTTACTAAGGATGATGCTACAATTAAGCCGCTTAAAATAAGTGCAATAGCTATTTTGTTTGAAAAGTTATTAATGCTTTTTGTTAAGTTTTCTAAGCCCTTATGATTTATGTTAATTTGTGTTTCACCTAATGATATTCTTTCAATTAACTCCTTGATGTCTTTAGGTAGCTTTGATAGATAGTCCAATGAGTCATAGGAATTAAAAAAAATTGATTTAATTTTTTCTACAGGGTTGTATCTTTTTTTAATCAGTTTAACAATATAAGGTTTAACTTCTTTAAACATATTAAATTGTGGGTAAACTGATCTAACAACACCTTCAATTGTACCTAAGGATTTTCCTAATAAATAAAATTGTTCAGGAATGTCTAATTTGTTTTTAATAATGATTTTAACAATACTATTAGATAGTTCTCCAATGTTAATATCCTCTAGATTATTGTATAAGTAGTTCTCTATAAAATTTTCAATATCATTTTCTAAACTATTGTATTTTGTAATGGATGATTTTGTTAGTTTTATAATGTTTTTTGTTAATTTTTCAGTGTCTTGATTTAGTAAATTAACTAATATTTCAGAGAGTAATAATCTGTTTTTTTGACTCAAATACCCCATCATTCCAAAGTCAATAAAAACAACTTTTCCACTTGTTTCTATTTTTATATTACCAGCGTGAGGATCGGCATGGAAAAATCCAAACTCAAAAATTTGTTTCATCATTAAATTAGTACCATTCTTTGCAATAGCTTCCAGATTAATGTTGTTAATTTTCAAGGCTTCCTTATCTAATGGGGAAAAACCATTGATAAATTCCATGCATAATATTAATGATGAAGAATATTCATCATATGTTTTTGGTGTATGTGTGGTATTATCATTTTTAAAATTATGATTGAATCTTTTAATGTTATTTAGTTCATTTTTAAAGTCTGTTTCTTTCTGAATATTTTTTTTGAAACTTAATATGATGTCAGTAGGGTGAATTGATTTTACTGATTTAAAGTTTTTTTCAGTCATCCTTGCTAATTCAAGCATTATATCCGTATCAATATCAATTTTTTCCTTAATATTAGGCCTTTGTACTTTTACAATTACAACTTCTCCATTGATAAGGGTAGCTTTGTGTACTTGGCCAATTGAAGCTGCTGCTATAGGTTCTTCTTCAAATTCTTTAAAAATTGCTGCTATGGGATGTTTTAATTCTGTTTCAATAATATTAACAGATATTTTTTTATCAAAAGGAGGAACGTGTTCTTGTAGTTTTTGAAGTTCATTTAACAAGTCTTCTGAAAATAAATCAGGTCTGTTACTTAGCATCTGACCAAATTTTATAAATGTAGTTCCAAGTTCTTGCAAGCATAGCCTTATTCGCTCATTATGTGTTGAGTTGTTGATAAGCTCTTTGTTTTTCAGCTTAAATTTTTCAGGAGCATTTTTCAACATTTTAGGAAATAAATCGCTAAAACCATATTTAACTATGATAGATGTGATTTCATTAAATCGTTTAATTTTTTTTATTCTATTTCCCGTCATTTTAAATTAATTTTTTTTTTTTTCAAAAAAAACTTTTTTTATTATATGATGTTTTTTTGTTTTGATAATCAGTCAATTAACTTTTTTAAGATAGTTATTTATATTTTTAGCCCCTACGTTTTATCACGTAGTTTTAAAGGGTGCTCTGTTAAAACTTTGTTTTTTTTGGTTAAAAACAATTATATTTGCGTCAAACTAAAAATAATAATTATGAAAAAAGTATTACTGTCATTAGGTTTTGTTGCCGTTGCAACAATCGTTTCTGCTCAAAATTTTGGAGCTTATACAGGTTTAAACATGTCTAACGTTAAAACTTTTGTTAAAGGATCTGATGTTACTGACGAAATGAAAGATTTCGTTAAAGAGTCTAATAAAGACCAAAATATGAGATTAGGATTTCAAATTGGTGGTGTAGTTGAGTGGGAATTATCTGAAGTTATTACTTTAAATACTGGGGTTGCTTTTTCTCAATATGGAACAACTTCAAAAGATGGAGATTATTCATCTAACATGACTTTGAACTATTTACAAATACCAGTTACTGCTGCTTATAAGTGGGAATTAAATAACAATTTGAGTTTATTTGGTCAAGCTGGGTTATACGGTGGTTATGCTATTTCTGGAAAAGTAACTGAAAAAGAAGATGGAGAAAAAGATTCAGAATCTTTATCTTTTGGTTCTGATGAAGAAAATGATGATTTAAGTGCTTTAGATTTTGGTGCTATTTTTGGTGCGGGAGTTGAGTTTAATAAGTTTAGAGTAGGTGTAAATTATAACTGGGGTTTTGCTAATTTAAGTAATGCTGACCAAGATAATGGGGATTTAGACGTTAAGTCTGGATGGAAAAATTCAAATTTATCTTTAACTTTTGGATATTTCTTTAACAAGTAATTTAAACTTACTTTATATTTAAAAGGCGAGCTTTGTAGCTCGCCTTTTTTTGTTTTAATATTTAATTAAAAACACTTATTTGATTCTTTCAAGAAAATATTTTTATGTTTTTATCACAATTTAATTTTATTTTCTGTTCTTAATCAGTCTATTAAAAGCTAAAAATTGTAACTCTTCAACCATACCTTTTTTATCATAATAAATATGTTATGTCAATAGCTTATTTATTATGATAAAAAAATAAGGGCTATAAAAATCAAATTTTATAGTCCTTATTTACTTTGTTAAAATTATTGTGTTGTCTCTCCCTTCTAATAATGCTCTTTTTCGTTAGGAAAATCAACAGATTTTACATCCTTAATGTAGTTTGTTACAGCACCTTTCATTTCTTCATATAAGTTATGATATCTTCTTAAAAAACGAGGGTTAAATTCGTGAGTAATTCCAAATAAATCGTGCGCCACTAAAACTTGTCCATCAACCTCAGGTCCAGCTCCAATACCTATTACTGGTATTTTTACTGATTGGGCAACACGCTTAGCTAAACTAGCAGGTACTTTTTCAAGTACAATTGCAAATACACCAGCTTTTTCTAATTTTTTGGCATCGCTAATTAATGTTTCAGCCTCTTCATCTTCTTTAGCTCTTACAGTGTATGTACCAAATTTGTAAATAGATTGAGGAGTTAAACCTAAATGACCCATTACAGGAATACCAGCAGTTAAAATCCTTTCAATAGATTCTAAAATCTCTGATCCTCCTTCAAGTTTTACCGAGTGTCCACCTGATTCTTTCATAATTCTAATTGCAGAATGCAATGCTTCTTTAGAATTACCTTGGTAAGTACCAAAAGGTAAATCAACTACAACCAATGATCTTTTTGCTGCTCTTACTACAGAAGCTGCATGGTAAATCATTTCATCCAAGGTGATAGGAAGTGTTGTTTCGTGTCCTGCCATTACATTAGATGCTGAATCGCCAACTAATA
>CALTNV010000123.1 GCA_943845485.1 uncultured Flavobacteriales bacterium
GTTTTTTTTGCCAAAAACATACTAGAATCTTGGGGGTTAATTGTTAAAATTGGTGATTATGCTTTTAACAAGAATACTTTATATGCCGGTTCTGACTCTCAACGGTTAAATGATTTTCAAATAGCTATTAATGATGTAGAAGCTAAAGCTATTTTTTGTGCAAGAGGAGGGTATGGTTCTATAAGAATTGTTGATGATCTAAATTGGGATTTATTTAAATTATACCCTAAGTGGATTGTAGGATTTAGTGATATTACTGTTTTTCATTCTTATGTTTCTAATTGTTTAAATATAACCTCTCTTCATGCAAGTATGCCTTTAAATTTTGCTGATAATTCAATAAGTTCTATGGATAGGTTAAGATCTAACTTGTTTGGACAATTAACTTCTTATTGTTTTTCAGATGTTAGTGATTATAATGTTAATGGGTTAGGTAGTGGTGTTTTAGTTGGAGGTAATCTATCTGTATATTTTAGTTTGATGGGAACTTTTATGCAAAATACTTTTTCTAATGTCATATTGTTTATAGAGGATTTATCAGAAATGAAATATCATATTGATAGAATGCTATACAGTATTGAATATAGTAGTTTTTATAAGTCCTTAAAGGGGGTTGTTGTTGGTAGTTTTACTAGTATTGTTGACGGTTCAGTTCCTTTTGGTTTATCTATAGAAGAAATCCTTTTATCCCATTTTTCGTCTTTAAAGATACCTGTTTTGTTTGATTTTCCTGCTGGGCATATTAATAATAATAACCCTTTAGTTTTAGGTTGTGAAGTTACCTTAGAGGTTCAACAAAATAAGGCTACTTTAGTTTATGGGTAATTATAAAATAAAACTAGGGAAAGAAGGGGAAGTAGTTGCTAAAGGCTTTTTATTAAAAAAAGGGTATGTTTTTTTAGCTGAAAATTATAGGTATAAGAGGTCAGAGGTTGATTTGATTTTTAAAGATGGTAATGATATTGTTTTTGTTGAAGTGAAGACAAGGAGTAGTGTTGAAAATATTGATTTCAACACTATTGTAAGTTTAGCTCAGCAAAATAAGATAAAATATGGAGCATCGGCTTTCTTAGATACCTTTTTGTTTGATTTCAATGAGGTTCGATTTGATCTCCTTATAGTCTCATCCAATGGTGTTCCGGTTGATTATATTTTAAATGCTTTTTAATCTGTTTTAAATAATGGAAAGTGTTATATTTTTTAGGTATTTTTGTTTTTCGAAATAGAAGTTATGAGAAATAATAAATCATCATCAAGAAATAATAAACATAATAAAAATACTAAAGGTTCAAATGCTAGTTCTAAAAGCAAAAAATCTTCTGATTATTTTAATAAAATAGACTCTAAAAAATCATCGAAAAAAGTTAAAGTCGCTCTGCCTAAATTTGATGGTTTAACAAGGTTAAACAAGTATATAGCTAATGCTGGTGTGTGTTCAAGAAGAGATGCTGATGTGTTAATAAATTCTGGAATTATATCTGTTAATGGTAATATAGTTACTGAATTAGGTTTTAAAGTTAAAGAAGGAGATGTTGTTCGTTATGGAGATCAGAAATTGAGTCATGAAAAGAAAGTTTATTTTGTTTTAAACAAGCCTAAAAACTTTAATTCTGTTTTTACAGATGATAAAACTGAAAAAACGGTTATGAATTTAATTAAAGATGCTAGTAAATATCAAGTTTATCCTGTTGGCAAGCTTGATAAAATGTCTACAGGTATTTTATTATTTACTAATGATTCGGATTTATCTTTAAAATTAAGTCATCCTAAATTTAAAGTTCATAAGGTTTATCATCTCCATTTAGATAAAAAAGTAGCCAAAGAAGATTTAGAGTCTTTAGCTGATGGTGTTACAATGGAGGAGGGGTTTTTTAAGGTTGATAAAATATCTTACGTTGGTAAAAATGAGGATGATGTTGATAAAAAACAAATTGGAATAGAGCTTACTTCGGGAAAAACTAATAACATAAAGAGAGCTTTTGCTCATTTAGGTTATGATGTAATTAAGTTAGATAGAATTTCATTTGGAGCAATTACAAAAAAGAATTTACCTAGAGGACAATGGAGAGCATTGTCAGACTCTGAAGTAGATTTTTTAAAAATGCTAAAATAATATATGTAGTATTGTGGTTATAATTTATAAGATACTTAAATTTAAGTCATTAAATTATAATACAAATGAGTACAGTTATTAAAGAACAAAAGATATATAACAACCAAAATAGATTTAAGAAGGTTCTTAAATCTATTTTGGTTGTTTTTTTATGCATAAGTGTTTTTCTAGTTGTTACTTCATTAGTAATTTCAAAAGTTTATAAATCAGAAATAAAAAGCTTTGTAATTACACAAGTTGAAGAGCTTATAAAAGCTGATATAGATGTTGATAAAATAGAATTGTCCCTTTTTGAAAAATTTCCAAAAGTTTCCTTATCCTTTAGTAATTTTGATGTTGTTTCTTCATATTACAAAAAGAAAGATACTTTATTAATAGGTCGAAAATTATTTTTTGAATTTGATATGATTGATGTTTTACAACATAATTATCA
This sequence comes from uncultured Flavobacteriales bacterium, assembly GCA_943845485.1. Next base: position 2,547 of record CALTNV010000123.1, read on the forward strand.
AATTAACAGTTTAGCTTTTGAAGATGCATTTATCAATTTTAAAATCAACCAACAAGGTGTTTCAAATTTTGACATCTTTAAAACTAAACTCAAATCAGACTCATCAAGTTCAATTCTATTGTCATTAGATAATGTTCAGTTTAAAAATATTGATATTGTTTACAAAGATGATAAACAAGGTGTTTTCTTTAATACAACTTTAAAGGAGGCTAAATTCAAAGGGGATTTCAATAAATTAGATTTAGATGTAAAAGTTTATAATGACTTTTATATTCATAATTTAACTTTTAATGACTTTGTTCTAGAAGAAAAAAATCTAGTTTTTGATGGTGTTTTTCATCTTGATAAAATAAATAAAGTTCTTAGTCTTTCAGATAATAGTTTATCAATTTCAGATTTTAATTTTTTAGTAAATGGAGAGGTCGATTATTCTTATGAAGATAAATTTAACTTGAATATATCTTGTACTACATCCAATGTTAATATTTCTTCTGTAGAGATGATTGACAAAGAGTTTTATGATGAATACCTAAAGCTTTATAAGCTTAATGGAACTGTAGATTTAGATGCTACTATTGTTGGTTTTATGTCTCGGTCTGAGTTTCCAACTCTAAATTTAGGATTTAATGTGTATGATGCAGGTTTTCAATTGTTGGAATTACCTTTTAACGATGTTGGAATAAAAGGTATTCTTCAGTTAGATGAAAACATTAATCAATTAAAAGTTTTATCATCATCATTAAGTTTATATGATGATGATATTGTTTTAAATGGTGTATATTCATTTAAGGATGAAAATAACGTAAAATTTAATCTTCAATCTGGTCTTTCAAAATTTTCATCTTCCGAAATCTTAAAATTACTAAGTACTGATTCATTGAATATGACTTTTAATGGAAATACTGATCTAGATATTCAAGGGGTTGTTGATTTTGAGGCTGACAAAATCTTTCTTAAATCATTAATTGGTTATGTACAAACACGAGATGGTATTCTTAATATTGGAAGTAATAATCGTTTAGAGTTAGAGAAAATTCAGGTTGATTTCAATCAAAATGGTAGTTTGCATTTTAATCTAACTTCACTGTATAACAATGAAAATTGTAGTGCTAATGTTTTAGTGCAAAATTTTAAGGATTATTTTAATGGTAAGTCATCTTTTATTTATTCTAAAGGAAAAATATTTTTAGATAAATTTTTGATTCCAGTTAATGATAATTCAAGTTCAAAACATGATGGTCTTATTATTCCTGATTTTCTGAATGCAGATGTTGATTTAAAGATTAATGAAGTTTTATTTTCCTCTGTTACTTTGAGCAATTTTAAATTACAAGGAAAAATTTCCCCTAATAATATTAATATTTCTGATTATCGATTTAATATTTTTGATGGATTAGTAGTTGGAAATGCAAAGGTGAATCAATCAAATGTTTTTGTTCATACAGATATTTCTGATGTGGATTTTCAAACGTTATTTAAAGCTTTTGATAATTTTGATCAACAAAATATAACAAGTGAACATATAACTGGTGTTTGTGATTTAGTGTTTGATACTAAAATGCCTTTTAATTCTTCTGATATGAAGTCTGAAGTGATTGTTGTTGGTGATTTTAAAATTAAGAACGGTCAGTTGCTCCAAGTTCCCATTATAGATGATATAGTCAGGTATTTAGATAAGAATATGATTACTAAAAGTGTACTTGATATGAAGCATTTGAAAGCTGTTTCTAAAGAAATTTATTTTGATGAGATAAAAAACACATTTTTGATTAAAAATGGAGGGTTACTTATTCCTGATTTTACTATTAAAAGCTCTGTTTTAGATGTTAACTTAGAAGGTGAACAAAAATTATCTGGTTATTTTAATTACAAAATGAATTTTAGACTAGCAGAAATAGTTGGTGATTCTCAAGATGATGATAACGAGTTTGGGGTAGTAGAAGATGATGGTACAGGGATGAGAGTTTTTATGAAGGTTTTTGGTACACCAGATAGTGTCACTTTTGAAATGGATAAGAAAACTAAGAAAAGTTATTCAAAAAATAATAATAAAACAGAAAAGAAGATTTTGTCTGATATAATAAAATCTGAATTGCCATTTTTAAATAAAAGTAAAAAGAAAAATGATGCTGATAAAGATGGGGTTATTAATAGAAGTTCATCTGAAAAAGTCGAGTTTCAATTTGAAGAAGAGAGAGATGAAGTAATTATTAAGGAAGAAAAAATATCAAATGATGCAGAGTTTCAGTTTGAAATAGAAGAGTAGTTATTAATTAAGCACAAAAAAACCGAGATGTTTATATCTCGGTTTTTTTTGTGCACTAAATTTATTTTTTAGTGAGCTTCGTGTCCTTCATGAGTTTCGTGAGCTGCTTCAGTATGAAGAGTATCAACAGTCTCAGTTACAACAACAGTAGAGTCAGCCATTTCAGTAACAGTTACATCGTCAACAACAACTGTAGAGTCATTAATTTCTTCAACAGTTACAACTTCTTCAGCAACAACAACTTCGTTAGCTAAATCAGCAGCTTCATTAGTAGTTTCATTTTTAGCATCACCACAAGCTACTAACCCTAATGTAGCAGCAGCAAATAAAGATAAAGTTAATTTTTTCATTTCTTTAAATTTTAAATATCAGTTTAACAATTATGTGCAAAATACAAAAAAATCTTACTTAATTAACAAATTTTAGTATTTTTTTTAATCTTTATGTTTTTAATAATTGCTTCCCTTGTGTGAAATAGTAGTCTACTAATTTAGTAGTCTACTAAATTATTATCTATATTTGCCTAAAATCTATTTTTGATATGCTATTAGATGTAATTTTTAAATCAAAAACCTCTTCAGGTGATAGTGGCAAAAAAAGTTTTGCAAAAGCAATCTCTTGGAGGTTGTTAGGGACTATAGATACGATTATTATCTCTTATGTAATTACTGGAGAAATAAAGTCAGCTATATCTATAGGTAGTATAGAGGTGTTTACTAAAATTGTACTTTATTATTTACATGAAAGAGCATGGAATAAATTTAAATTTTAAAAGCTTATGGAAAATATTTTCGATAATTTAAAAAATCAAATTAAGGAAAAAAGCTCCTTAGAAGCTTTGCAGTTATTTTATGAATTATTCAAAGAAGAAGTTGTTTTTAGCTCTTCTTTCGGTATGGAAGATCAAGTAATCACTCATCTTTTATCAGAAAAAAACATTCCTATATCTATCTTTACTTTGGATACTGGTAGAAATTTTGAGGAAACTTATGAAGTATGGCAAAGGACAAATAAAAAGTATAGTTTAAATATTAAATCTTACGCTCCAGATACTAATGACGTTGAAAAACTAGTAACTGATAAAGGGCCATTTAGTTTTTATAATTCTGTTGATGATAGAAAAGAATGCTGTAAGATTCGTAAAATAACTCCTTTAAAACAAGCTTTAAAAGGTAAAAAGATTTGGATTACAGGATTGAGGTCTGAACAGTCTGATTTTAGACAAAATATGAATAGGCTTGAGTATGATGCTCATTTTAATATTATCAAATTTCATCCTATTCTTGATTGGTCTTTAGAACAGTTAGAATCATTTGTTGATCAGTATAATATACCAGTTAATAGTTTACATAAAAAAGGTTTTCCAAGTATTGGATGTGCTCCTTGTACAAGAGCTGTTGCTCCAGGTGAGGATTTTAGAGCAGGTAGATGGTCATGGGAATCAAGTCATAAAGAATGTGGTTTACACGCAAAATAATACATTATGAATTATTTAAAAGAATTAGAAGACGAAGCAATTTATATTATGAGAGAAGTTGCTGCGCAATTTGAAAAGCCAGTATTACTTTTTTCAGGAGGTAAAGACTCCATTGTCTTAGCTCATTTAGCTAAAAAAGCTTT
>CALTNV010000124.1 GCA_943845485.1 uncultured Flavobacteriales bacterium
AGGTTCATAACTTAGTAAAATCATATCAATATATTGTAGACATCGCAGACTTAACCAATGATCATACAGTTTCAAGAAAGTTTTTGAACCAAAAATTACTTATTTTAGAAGAACCCGAAGCCAACCTACATCCTAACTTACAGTCAAAACTAGCAGAACTCTTAGTTTTTATTCAAGATAAATTTGGTCTTAGATTTATCATAGAAACCCATTCCGAATATTTCATTCGAAAGTTACAATACTTAACGGCAAAAGAAGAATTGAAAAAAGAGGACAGTGTGATTTATTACTTTAATGATGATAAATATGTTTCTAAAACAGAGCCCAAAGTAAAAGAAATATTCATCAATGAGGATGGTGGTTTAACAGATTCCTTTGGTCCTGGTTTTTTTGATGAAGCCACGAAGTTACAGTTCGATCTGATTCGTTTACAAAAACAACAATTCAATTAATATGGAACTCTTTATCGAAAAGGAATTTTTGGAGGACTTTTACATTGATTTTGAAGGCAATCCTATTCAACAAATTGTTAAAAACATTATTACCAATTATGGTGATAAAAGAGTATTTGTAAATTATGATATTGATGAGTTTGAGCAATTCAAATCTGAAAATGAGTTTTTTGCTTTAATTAGCAATACAGCTGTACCTATTCCAGTGGATGATATTTATGAGTTCGTAAAGAAATCAGATTTCTATCAAACACTAGTATTTACAAAAAATGAAAATCAATGGTTCAATAAAATTGAAAATAAAGGAGCGCTTTGTTTTAGTTTTTCTAAGTATGAAGAAAAAATAAAGGGTATTATAGCATCTCTTCATTTTAAAATTGAGTTAAGTGAATCATTAGGAGGATGGGATTTTTTAAAGGAATTTAGAGAAATAAATTTCAATAAAATTGTGATCACTGATGGTTATATACTAGCAAATAAAACGAATCAAAAAATAGATCAAAATATCATTCCAATTCTAAAAAAAATAATTGAAAATAAAGATAGCCAAGTTGAGGTTTCTTTTTTTACAAAAGATCTAAACCCAATATCGCATCAACCAAAACATATTAAAGAAAAAGCAAAAAAAGCGATTAGAGATTTAAATAGTGTATTTGCAAATTATAAGATGAAATTTAAGATATTTTCTACTGGTTTTGATAGCAGATTTAGTATTGATTTTCATGATAGAAATATCGCTACGAACTTTAGTTTATTAGACTCAGGAAAGGGGTTTAATTTATTGCCTTACATAGAATCAAATTCTCAAATTATATCAGAAACAATTTTTGAAAAGTATACCTATAAGAGGTTGAATAATATTTTTCGTTTGCAAAAGAAATATGCAGAACAATTGAATGAATTAGAAACGTTAGATTTCAAACAATATCCTTAAAAATATTTAGCATAAAGAACAATTTATAATTTATGCTATGTTAAAAAAATACGCAAGCAAAACTAAGAAGCGTGTAAATACTTTTTTGCTTGCGCTAACATCATTTTATGTTGGTTTTCATTTAAAGCGGTATCAAGTAAGTCTTCAACTATTTTTTCAGCCTGATGAAAGTCAAAAGTATAGCCTTCTGCGATGGAAGCTTCTTGAAGCATTTTTAAAAGTAATTGTTTTGCTTCAGTTTTCATCCTTGATTTACTGTATATAACGTTATGGAAACTCTTATCAGCCAGCAAGGTTTTATCCTTGATAGAATAAATTTTAATACCGTTTAAAAAAGCGTATTTATAACCTTGTCCAATATCTTCTTTTATTAAAATTCCTTCAGCTACTCTTACAGAGTTAAAGTAGGTATTTCCGGCGCGAGAAGTATAGCCTGAAGATAAAAAAGCATTGGCAACTTCAGAATAAGATAAATTAGAATGTATCAGTCCGTGTTTTTGAAAGATAGCAATTGAGTTGGTCATAGTTTTACGATTTAAAGATTAAATTCTTCCATAATATCAGAAGCTGCTTGTTTTCTTTTGTTTTTTGAGATCCTTACTTTTTCCTTTTTGGGTTTAAGTTTAGTAGTAAAATAATCTCTTACTATTTTTTGAACATTCTTTTCGTTGTTTTCAATGAATTGATTATCAAATCTTATCTTCTCGATAATTTTATCATCTAATAGAATATTTACGGTGTTTATATAATTCTTTTTGTCTACTAGAATTAATGTGATCTGAATTTCTATTATTGGGCAAAAAACAGGATTTAAGGCAATTACATTTGCCATTAGATGCTAGATTTATGATTGAATATTCCAAGTTCTAAAGCCCAATGATTAATGGCTTTATAGGAAGATTTAAAGTAAGCTAATTTTAAATGTTCACTAATTTTATTTCTAGCTTCATCTTGGTTAAAATCAGGATTATTCTTATTCGCAACAGAGAGTAAAGTAAGTAGTTCTTTAAGCACAACTCTTCTTACTTGTTCTCTTTCATAATGAAACTGTTTACTCATTTTTTTATCAATAATTAGAGTCCCATTTTTATCAAAAACTTTTATGCCACATAAATAAGTTACAGCTGTTCCTGAAGCAATATCCTCTATTATTTTTAGGCTTCCAAAATCTCTAAATCCGGAATTGTATTTGAATCCGCTTTCTGCTAAATAAGATTCTCCTATTTGTACAACTCCATTATCATTTATAACACTTAATTTATTTTCTTTCATGAGTAATTTATTGTTTCTGATGAATAACACTACAAAAGTACTTTGAATGTATGCAGTGTAGTTGCACAGTTAAAAAAGTGTATTCATTTTTTGAAATCTTAGACGGTTATAAATACTTGTGATTAAGGTTGATATTTAATCGGAATAAAAAATAAAATTGAATAACACTTCAAATATAGTTTGATAGCTAAGTATAACATTCGCTATTTTAGAATTCGTTAAGTGTTGTTTAGAATTCGTTAAAGAATCATTAAGTGTGTTTATAGTAATTCTAGAGGTTTGTGCAAATACATTGCATACATCTGAGTTAAGTTTGCAGCATCAATAGAATAAATATGGAAATACAAGGTAGAGTAAAACATATTCATAAAACACAAACTTTTGGAGTAAATGGTTTTAGGAAAAGAGAATTGGTAATTACTACAGATGAGCAATATCCACAACATATTTTAATTGAGTTTATTCAAGATAAATGTGAGTTGTTAGATCAATATAAAGTCGGGCAAGAGGTAAAAATTGGTATCAATATTAGAGGTAAAGAATGGGCGAGTCCAGAAGGTGTAATCAAATACTTTAACTCTATTCAATGCTGGCGAATTGAGAGGATAGAAAGTTCTACGATGAATGATACTCCTTCACCAGATCCAAAGGCTATTGGTCTTGTTGATTTCGATACAGATGATGATTCAGAATTACCTTTTTAAACGTATTTAAAATAATTTTTAACTAATTTATAGTTACTTTGTACTAAACAAATCGATGTATTATACCCTTTTTGATATTCCTGTAAATAATGATTTTAAATTACGATTTGAATATATTGAAGAACATATTAAAGGTAGAATTACTTCAAGTTATTCTATTTATAAAAGTGTTTTAGAGGGGATTACTGTTTTACAATTTGAAGAGTTATTTCATAATATGACAGAACACGAAGTTACTGTCTTTTTAGAAATATTAGAGGTAATAGATGAATCGAATACTTTAATTTATTTCAGTTTTAAACAAGAAAAAAATGAAACTATAAGGTTTGTAAAACTGCTTTTAATTTGTGCAATATTCCCAAGCTTTATAAAAGGATCTTTTTTAGATGCACTGAAAACTTCAAGAGTAAATGAATATTTAGATATTAATGTATTGTTTGATAACTTGTTTAAAAAATATTCTATAAGTGAAGATTTTAAAATAACCTATTCACGAGGGTATTTAATAAAAATGTCTGAACTTGATGTCTTCAATAATCGTAGTGATTTTTTTCTTTACTTTTCCTTATTACAAGGAAAAAACATCAGAAAAATTCACAATACTCCTTACAATATCTCTAAAAAAGAGAGCTTTTTTTTTCATTTTAAAAACAATCTATTTTATCCAAAAAATGGAGCAAAAAACTACATAAAACAGCGAATAGTAGCTGCAAAATTAGCAATCGGGAACGAAGACAAAATTGATCAAATAAAGTTCTTTCTAGAAGCTAATTTTAGCTTTAATTATGATGTAGATAGTTATTATAAACAAATTATGTTTTGGCGAAAAGGTTTTGAGCTTTTACCAATGGAGTTAACAGAGCAAGATATAAGGGCTTATGTAGATTTTTTGCAACATCAAATACAAAACCCAAATTTTAATCTAAAAGGGCAAACATTTGTTAATTTGCAAAAACAGATTATAAGTTGGCACGAAAATATATCGATCGAAGAAGAAAAAAATAACGATATTTATTGGGGTACAGAAGAAGAGGCAATTACTAAAACCATAGCATTTCATAATGAGATTTATGTGTATCGCAAAATAATCAATTCTTACGATTTGTACTTAGAAGGTTTTTACAAGAAACATTGTGTTTATTTTTATAAAAGATATTGTATTTCTGGTAAAATAGAGGTGTATACTTTAAGTAAAGAAAATGAAAACCGGAAAAAAGGTTTAACCATTGAAGTTTCTAATAAAAAAATGATACAAGCTTTAGGAAGGTTTAATAAAAGAAATGTTTTTTTAGAGAAAAATATAGTACCCTTATTTGCTGAAAAAGAAAATATTAAAATTCTAAATTAGACAATCTTATTGTAGTATCTCTCATCATTTTTTGAGAAATACACCGATTAGAGATTAAATAAATTATTGAGAGTGATAGGTGACTATGGTAGTAAATGATCTAAACTAGAAACTTCAGAATATAAACAGATTGCATAATGTTCAAAAACAATTCAATAGAAATAGAAATAGCCGACTTTCAAGGAGTAAAACCGGTAGATGAACTGCATCAATTTTGGTATGCAGTGCTACAGTTCAGTGCTTTCGAGTTTTATTTGCTGTTAAACAGTGATATAAACTTAGACAATCATACAAAACAGTCATTTACAGAAAAATTACAAAGAAAAATTGCAGCACATCAGTATTATGGTGACGATGAGTATATTTTATTTTTAGATAAAGATGAAATCCTAAATTCAAATAGTATAACATGCGATTTTATGGGGTTTATCAACACAGGTTTTTCTACAAAATTAAAGTTCGAATTAGCAAATGGTAAAGTGGTAGGGATTACATTCGTTGAAGACCAGTGGGATATCGAAAAAGTAATAGATTTATATACTTTAGACCAATTTCAAAAGCGTGTTTTTGATAAAAAGTACAAATCATAGTTTATAAACTTTCAAAGCTAAATATCTATGATCGGTAATTATGAGTACATTTATTCTCTTTATTTTATGCTTAATATCAATCTGTAAAAGCCTTTAAAATAAAATCCAAACTAAACTTTTTACATTTCGGACAAAAATTATAATGTTCGTTTAGTATAAACTCAAAATTTTCGTAAGTATTACCATTTTTGTTATTTCCTTTCAAATAATCTTCAAAATAATATAGATAGTGATTTGTATTTCTTTGTTTGAAGTAATTCACATTTCTGAATTCCCCTGATTTTTTATGAATAGCAGGTACAGGATTATTAACTTTAAAATCCATCATATTCCCACCAAAATTAAAATTTTTTTGGAATGAACATTGTTTACAGAAAGCTTCAATAATATTACCTATAATTGTAATTAAATTTTAGTCTGAATTAAGTCAAACTATTTGTTTTATTTTTTAAGCAATAAATTGGATTATTTAGAAATATTAAATTCTCCTTATTTGTGTCATAATTAAAGACTTAATTCCTTTATTTCTGATGGGTATAAGGTGTTTTACATGAATTAATTTATGTAAAATACTATGACTTCAGTAGAACTTGCCTTAGGTACCTTTTAAGCTCTCTAAGAGTTGATTAAATAAATTATCAATTTTAAAAGCAATACAAAAAATCATGCACGAAAAGAAAATTACGGAAGTCCAAAATTTTAGTGAACAATTCTGGAATAATTGTATTCATTTTTATGCAGGTTAATCATTGTTATTTATATGACAATAAAAATAATAATTAGTTGTGTAATTTAATTGCACATCTTAATGTGTTTTTATATTTTTACAAGAAATGCCACAAAATAAAAATTTCCAAAAACGTATTACAATTTTAGATGAATGTTTCTCTAGTAGGACAGGTGCGTTTACTCTAGAGCGATTAATAGATGTTGTTCAGGAAAAGCTCAGTACAACTGTTTCTAGAAAAACCATTCAAAACGATATCAGATATATTAAAGAGACAATCGAAAACGAAAAAAGTACAACAATTGATTTTGCTGAAAATCCAGTTTTTATTTCTAAGCTATTTGATGGTAAAAAAACGATCTTTAAATATTCAGATGAAAACTTAGCATTAGGGAATCAATTACTATCTAAAACAGATCAAGAGCAATTAGAAGAAACATTAGCCATCCTTTCAAGATATAGAAACAGAGAAGATTTTTTTTGGCTAGATGAACTATTTCCAAGAATAAAGACAGCTTTTAATATTGTTCACGAAGACTATAATGGCTTAATTAGTTACCAAAGCAATCGCGATTATTCTGGTCAATCTTGGGTTGGAAAAATATACAATCAGTTACTGCGAAAGAAGGTGCTGATTATTGAATACAAGGGGTTTAAGGATGAAAGTAGTTATTTACGTAAAATTCACCCATATCACTTAAAACAATACAATAGTCGTTGGTTTTTATTCGGACTGGAAGAAAGTGAAAAGTATACAGGTATCACCAATTTGGCACTAGATAGAATCCAAGAGATTACAGAAACAATAGAAGAAATACAACAGCACACCATCAATTGGGGTGATTTTTTTGATGAAATGATTGGTGTTTCAAGACCACATGATCAAGATCCTGTAGAAGTAAAACTAAGGTTTTCAAAGAGTAGAATGCCATATGTGCTAACCAAACCTATTCATGGAGCGAGTCAAAGAATAGATAAGTCAGATCCAGAGGAAAGAACAATTAGTATTAATGTATTGCCTAATAATGAATTGTATCAAACAATACTTTCTTTTGGTGATGATATTGAAGTTATATCACCTGAAATTGTTAGAACTAAAATGCAACAAATAGTGCTAGAATTAAACAAAAAGTATTTATAAATTAGACGTGCAATTATATTGCGCATCAATATGTTAGATTTGTGCTATTATCATTAAAAATTAGTTATGAAAGACAATCAAGTAAAATGCCCAAATTGCCAAGAAGTATTTAAAGTAGACGATGCGGTATATAATAATATTGTAAATCAAGTACGTGATCAGCAATTCCAAGAAGAGCTTAAAACTCATTTAGATAGTGCTGAAAAAGATAAAAAATCAGCCATTGAGCTTGCAGAAGAACGTTTAAGAAATACACTGCAAAAACAGATTGATGACAAAGAGAATAAGATTCAAGAGTTAGAATTAAAAAGCAAGTCAGCACTAATAG
>CALTNV010000125.1 GCA_943845485.1 uncultured Flavobacteriales bacterium
CATTCAGGGAGGTATTTCAAATGGGATGAATTTATTCTTTAATACTGCTTTTAAACCAACAGCTACCATTTTATCAAAACAAAATACTGTAGATGTTCATCATAATAGTGTAGAAATAAAAGTTAGTGGAAGACACGATCCTTGTGTTTTACCTAGAGCAGTTGCAATTGTTGAATCAATGACAAATATGGTGTTATTGGATTTTATATTATTACAAAAAACAAAATTAAGAGATTAGTATATGAAAAATTTAGCTTTACATTGGAAAATAGTAATTGGGCTTTTATTAGGTGTTATTTGGGCAATGCTCTCAAGTTATTTTGGATTAAGTAATTTTACTATCGATTGGATTAGTCCTTTTGGAGATATTTTTATTCGCTTATTAAAAATGCTTGCTGTTCCGTTAGTATTATTTTCAATTATTAGTGGGGTTGCAAGTTTATCTGATATATCCAAATTAGGAAGATTAGGGGCTAAAACATTATTTTCTTATTTAATTACTACAGTAGCAGCTGTTTCTTTAGGTTTATTATTGGTTAATACTATTCAACCTGGTAAGTTAGTTGGAGAGGATTTAAGAGTTAAAAATAGAATTAATTACGAATTATGGGTTGAAAATACACCAGGAGTTCATAAGTTTGATGATAAAAGTTTTCTAACAAATCCAGAATATGCTAATGTTGTAGATGATATTATAGGAAATGATGAAGTATCAGAAGTTAATCATAATGCAAAATCAAAAGTAGAGCAGGCTAAAGTAACTAAAAACTCAGGACCATTACAATTTGTTGTTGATATGGTTCCTGATAACATTTTTAAAGCATTGTGGGAAAAAGGTGCTATGCTACAAGTCATATTTTTCGCCATTTTTTTTGGTATTAGTTTAGCTTTTGTAAAGGAAAAAGCTAAAGTTGTTATTGATTTTGTTGAAGGAACTAATGAGGTTTTTTTAAAAATGGTAGACTTACTTATGAAAGCTTCGCCTTTTTTTGTCTTTGCTTTATTAGCAGGTGTTGTTTCAAAAATGGCTGGTGATAATCCCAATAAAGTACTTGAATTGTTTCAAGGTATAGGTTGGTATGCAATGGTTGTTTTTATTGGGTTAATATCTATGGCTTTTATTGTATATCCATTAATACTAATGATTTTATCAAAAAACTTTAAGTACGTTCATTTTTTTAAAGCTATTAGTCCAGCACAAATCTTAGCTTTTTCATCAAGCTCAAGTGCGGCTACACTACCTGTTACAATGGAGTGTTTAGAGGAAAATTTAAAAGTATCTCCTAACGTATCATCTTTTGTTTTACCAATAGGAGCTACTGTAAATATGGACGGTACAAGTCTTTATCAAGCAGTTGCTGTAGTTTTTTTAGCTCAATTTCATATGGTTGAGTTAGATTTCACACAACAGTTAACAATCATCTTAACGGCAACACTTGCTTCTATTGGTTCTGCAGCTGTACCTTCTGCAGGTTTAATTATGTTGGCCATTGTTTTACAGTCTGTTCAATTAAACCCTATTTGGATTGCTATTATTATGCCTGTTGATAGAATTTTAGATATGGTGAGAACAGTTGTAAATGTTACAGGAGATGCAACTGTTACTCTTTTAGTAGCAAAATCTGAAAATGAAATTTTAGACTAAGTTAAACATGAAATATATATATTTACTTATAAGTATCTGTTTTACAATGAATAGTTATACACAAGAAGCTTGTGATAAAAATTATTCAAAAAAAACGAAAGATTTATTAGAAACACTAAATCAAGAAATTAGCGAAAGGGAAAAATATAATATTTATAAATCAATCCTAAAACAAGATGAAAATTGTGCTGATGCATATTATGGTATTGGAAAGTATTTTTTTTATTTGAATATTTTAAATGAAGATAATTTTGATAAATCTGCTAAATACTTATTAAAGTCCATTAGACTCTGTAAAAATATTAATGAGGATGCTTACTATTTATTGGGAAGTATTTATTTTGGAAAAAAAGAATATTCAAGAGCTTTAGGATACTATAAACAAGCCCTTTATTTATTAGAGGATAAATCATCAAATCATTATTTTGTTTTAAATAATTTAATTGAAAAATCATCTTTCAGAATGTCTTTTTATCAAGATGAGGTTAAGGTCAATTACATCCCTTTTATCAATGCTGATTACGATGAGTTTTCTATTGGAATATCTCCAGATAATTCAATCTTTATGTTCTCTTCAAATGAAGAAAAAAACCATATTGGAAATGAATTTTATCTAAGAAAATATAGTAAACTAAATTATTACAGTAAATCATCAAATTATACATCTTTCAAAGAATCTTCCTTAATAGGACCATTTAATATTGATACAAACGAAAGTTATTTAGGAACCACATATACTTTAGACAATCAAATAATGTATATTTCAATCTGTAAAACGAATGAGGATAGTGTTTTTGGTTGTAACATTTATCAGGCGAATAAAAAAACCTTTGGTTGGGGTGATTATAAAGCTTTATCAGAAAATATAAATATTAATAGGCTTCAAATTCATCCATCTGTAACAAGTGATGGCAGAAAAATATTTTTTGCATCTTTTAACCCTAAAACAAAAAGCTATGATTTATATCAATCTGAAAAAGGAGAAGATGGAGTTTGGAGTTTAGCTAAACCTTTAGAGGAAATAAATACCAAAGGTCATGAAATCTCACCATTTATTCATCCTAACAATACTGATTTTTATTTTTCTTCAATGCCTGATAGTTCAGTTAATTATAGATATGAAAATGCTGGAGGTCTTGATATTTACCATGCAACTTTTGA
>CALTNV010000126.1 GCA_943845485.1 uncultured Flavobacteriales bacterium
CGATATAACCAACGGCTGGATTTACTGTAAGGAAATTCATTTTGTAAATATACATTTACTTTTATAACCTTAAAAAAGATTGTAATATACCTTGTAATATATATAGTGTTATGATGTGTTATTTTGTTTTTTATTTTGCTTTTCAATCCACTTTTCGCATTCATTAACTAGGAAGTTAAATTTTTTTGTCATAAATACCTCAAAAAAACTTGAAATATGTAATCATATATGCTTTGAAACTCTCGATTAAAGAATTAATCTTTCATACACATAATACCAATAAATAGAAATCAGGTTAAAATTGCTAACACAATTCTATATTTCCACCTAAGTGTTATGATCTATTTTCTATTTCCTAAAGTCAGGGTTAAATGTATTACCTTCCGGCTATGGTATCTTAGTTAATGTCATGAAACTATGTATGATAACCATTGCTATGGTTAGTTTTTATTTTTTATAATTTTTACAATTCGGTTAATTGTAATTTCTGATAAGTTCCATTCATAACCTTCAAAATCTGTTGTGTTTACAAACTGGACTACCACAGCATCCATTCCTTTATGGTATTCTGCTAGACTTTGATAGCCAATGACTAAACCACCATGATTATATTCGTAAGGATATAATTCTTGTTCTCCTTCTTCAAATACAGAGCCATCATTTAAAGCTCTTATGAATATTCCTACATCCTCTGCAGTTGCTAACATTCCAAATTCTCGAGTTTTAAAATCTTCTTCAATACCTACATAATATCCGCTCATTACATCGTCTAAATTAACATCGTTAATTGAGAAAAATGTATTTTTCAATTCAAGTGGTATCAAAATTTTTTCTTTGATATATTCGTTGTGATTGTATCCTAAAACTTTATCCATAATTTTACGCAGTAACAAATAGTTCGTATTTGAATATTCATATCCTTTGTCTGGTTTAAAACTAGCAGGTAAGTCTAAAGCAAAGTTTAATGCATTTTTACTATTTTCCTCTTCGTTTTCCCAGAAGGCTGGATTGTTCGTAAAGTTAGGAATGCCAGATCTGTGTTGAACCATCATTTTCAATGTAATTTTATCGGTATTTTCTATTCTTTCTTTTAGTTCGGGAACATAATAGGTTAATGGTTTATCAAAAGATAAACGATTTTCTTTGACCAATTTTGTAATTGATACGGCAGTATACAATTTACTAATACTTGCTATTTTGAATAGTGATTTAGGATCAGTAGGTATTTTCTTTTTTCTATCGTTCCATCCTCCTGTAAAAAACTGTGGTGGTTTACCTGCTTGGTCTACATAAACAATCATTCCATCAAACCCACGACCAATAGCTTCATCTACTTGCTCTTGAATGTTATTTGGTATCGGTAAATCCATGCTTTTACCAATATCCACGGAACAAAAAACAATGTAATTATTGTTCCAACTAGTAATAAGGTTCTTACAATCCATTTGGTTTTTTTTATCATTTTTATTTTCAGTCTTCGCTTTTATATTTAGTTTTTTTAATTATTCACAACGCTTCAACTAAGAAAAGTGTTTTTGATTCTGTTGATAGACGAATCAGAAATGAGATTCTTAGGTAGGAGCGATTTAAATTTTAATTTTTTCATTCTTAAAAACCAAATCATTGATTTGGCGGTATTCCTAAATAGCACAAAACTTTCGTAAACCATCAAACACCCTATTTGCTATATACAGTGTTAGCATTTATAACCTTTTAATTTGAACTCAACTCTAGCAATCACTTCATCTTGGACTTTTGCTACTCCTGTAATAATTAATGTGTTTTCTGAAATAATGGACTTTATATTAGTGAAAAAGCAAACCTCTTCCCCAGAAAAAGCCAACCTTAAAGCTTTGATGTTAGTATGAATAATCTTAACGTTATTAAAAATGTTGTTGGTATTATTATGAAATAATTTAATACCTAAATCAATAAATAGGTTTCCTACAATAGCTACCGGCAAAGCTGGATAATTTTTAAAATGTCCTTCACACTCTTCAGCTAACACTGTTCCATATTCTCCATTTGCCATGTTATTTGAAATAATTATATTTTTTAATGTCTTTCTTTTGATATAAGGACTTATTTCATTTTTTGCAATTATTGTGTTTATTTTACTTTTAAACAGTTTATGAAATATAGCTTGTTGAATAATTTGATATTCGATCTCTACACTAAATATTAATTCTTTTCTCGTGCTAAATATTTCACCATAAATTTTAGCTTTTCTTTTCTCTTTAAAGACAGTTTTCACTTGAAGGTATAAAAAATCTAAGTCATCAATATTAGATTCACTTCGTTTTAGTATTGCGTGAGTAGCTAAAAAGTAAGCAGCTGCAGTGAAATTATATTCTTTAGCAAGATGAATAGAACCGAATATAGCTAAATGCCTTCCTGCTTCTGCAACTCCAATAGGACCTTCTTCTCCTTCAGTCGAATATTCATTATTTACTTTGGCTTCTGAAATGTCTTCATTTGTCGAAATGTCATATAATTTATTGTAAGGATATTTGACCATTATTAAGTCTTCCTCTGAATTGAGTTTTATTTTTTTTGATTCTAATAGATTTTCCATTTAGTTGTTTTGGTAAGTTTTTATTTTTTAGTTTTTATACTCTGTATCAATTTAAATTTAGAAACAAAGTTGTTTAGTTCAAATTTGTCTTTTGCATAAACTCCCAATTCAAATGTTTCTGTATTCGAACTAACTTTCACTATGTTTTCGTATCCGCTGTAGTATGGCCAAGTGCTACTTAATATTCCTATTATTCCTTCAGACTGTCCTTTATAATGTTTAAACTTTAATTCTAGCTTTACAATCTCACTGAAGTTTATTTGAATAGTTGGGTCATCTTCATAGTTAATTTTCAAAGAGCTACTGTCTATCCTTAATTTCCCTTTCTTGGGTTTCCAAATAAAAGTCCATGGGATAAAAATAATTAAGATTCCTAAAAGGGGTAATATCCACCAATCTATATTTATGAAAAGATTTAGAAATATACTTAAAAACAATAAAAGTCCACCAATTATAATCGAATAACTAACCCACGATGGTTCAGGTTTGATTATTTGAACTTCAAGCGAATCAGTCATTTTTTTAATTTTGCACAACGTTTTGTGTAAAATGCGTTTTTAATGCATTTTTACATAGTGTTGTGCTGCGTATTTTCTTTTAAAATTGTAATAAATTCGTCAGCTTTGCCTTTTATTTCTAAAATCATATTTGGGTTTTTATCACTTTCTCTTAATGTCCAATATTTGTTTAAATTCCACTGCATTTGCCTGTTGTCACCAGTTC
>CALTNV010000127.1 GCA_943845485.1 uncultured Flavobacteriales bacterium
CGCTAATAAACGAATCATTAAAGCAAAAGGCTTTGTAAACATCCCTAAAACCTCAACAGGAACCATAATAGGCAACAACCATTTTGGAACCCCTGGCGTATTAAAAATATGCCCCCAATAAGATTTGTTTGCGCTAAACGTAGTAATAAAAAAAGTAACCAATGCCAACACTAAAGTTACAGCGATATTACCCGTTAAGTTTGCAGTACCTGGAAAGATTGGAATTAAACCTAATAAGTTATTTACCCAGATAAAGAAAAATACCGTTAATAAAAAAGGCATATACTTATCTACTTTGGTTGCTGTGATATTTGGACGAACAATCTCATCTCTAACAAAAACAATAATAGGCTCCATAAAAGACTGTAATCCTTTTGGCGCTCTAGTGTTTTTCTTGTAAGCTTTAGCAACAGATAAAAACACTACTAATAAAATAAAAATTGACAACCACATAGAAAACACATTCTTAGTAATAGAAAAATCTAATGTTTTTTCAGCATTTAAAGCCTCATGTGTTTCGTGATCTAAATGCAAAGAAGTTTCACCTTCTTTTAGCATATATATTTTCTCGTGATTTTTAACAAAGTTCATCCCTTTTTTAGAAACAACAACTTGCCCTTTATCATCATGATGAAATTCTGATGATAAAAATGTTACCAAACCATTATCTGTATATAAAATAACAGGTAAAGGAACGGTTACGTCTCCAACAACATGAAACTCATGTGCATCTCCAATATGATGAGAGATCATTTCTTTCATGTTAAAAACTTTCGCTTCTTCCTCGTGATGTTGAACATCAGCGTGAGTACCTTCATGATTTTGATCATGCTGTACAGTTTGATTATCGGTAGCGAATAAAGTACCTGCACTTAACAGTAGTGCTAAAGTAAACATTTTTGCTTTGTTAAAAATTGAAGCCATCATGGAAAACATCTTATGTTTAATCATTTAATTTGATTGCAAAAGTAGGTAATAATGATGTATAAAGAAACTATTTATCTTATTTTTTAATAAGAAATTTTATGAGAAAAATTATAAAGCTACAAAACAACGCTTATTTGGGTTAGTTTAGTAGGTTATTTAGGTAAAAATCTTTTAGCTTGAAAAATATATAAAAGCATAAAGCTAAAATAAGAAAAAGTAAAAAAAAGAATATATTCTTTTCTCGCTATACCTGGGTTTTTTTTAAATAGAATAAAAAATAAACTTAAACAGAATAACATTTTAAAAACACCAAATGTCATAATTATCATTCCTTTAACATCTGGTTTATTTTTAAAAAACTTGTTGACAACTAAAAAACTGGAGTTGTTTAGAATGAAATAAACACTTAAAAAAGTAATTATTAATTTTTCTGATAAACTTATAGTTGTATAGCTTGTTATAACGTATATAACTATGGCTAATAACAAACTTTCAATGATAGTTCTCATCTTCCTTTTTATTATTGGGTTTATGAACAATAAAATCTTTTAATGCTAAATACATTCCAACAAATACACCAATTATAGATAAAGTTATGGTAAACCAAGGTGTTTCTGTCTCAAAATAACCATCTAAATAGCGCCCAGCATAATTAAAAGCAAAAATAACGCCTCCCATTACAAAAGAAAGCCCAGAATATTTTGCAAAATTCTGAGCCAACTTTTTTGTTTTGTTTTCCTTCAAATCTTCACTCATTACTGTTCTTTTACTTTTTCATTCTGCATAGAAACTTGACCTCTAAATTTAGCTCCATCTTCAACTACTAACTTATCAAAAACGATTTCCCCATTAATATCTGCAGTACTTTTTAAAAACAATCTATTTTTAACATTTAATTTCCCGAGTACTTTTCCTTCTATATCTGCTGAATCACAAATAACATCCCCTTCAACAATTCCGTTTACCCCTATAACTAATTTACCTGTTGTTTTTAATGTTCCTTCAACAGTACCATCAATTCTTATATTAGATGCACAATCTAAATCCCCTTTAACTTTTGAATTTTCAACTATTCTATTCAATTCATTTGGTCCTGCGCTCATATTATTTTCTTCCTTATTATTACCTTTAAACATAATGTTTACTTAATTTTTAATTCTTTTTCAAAAAACATTTTATATCCTTCAATATCTTTTTCGGTATACATGTTTTTATAATTAGTTATACTAATGTAAAAAACTTGATTTAATCTTAAACTTTCTGTTTCAGCAGAACCATTAAAGATTTTAAAATATTCCTTTGCCAAATCATCATTTGCTAAATACTGACTAGTTAAAATATTTTGTCCTTTACCAATAGGCAAATAAACAACTTTTAATTTTTTTGATGAAAAAAACTTTTCATTAAAATTTGCTAATTCCTTTTTTAAGTCATTTGCATTTACTCCATCATTTAAATGTACAACAAATAAATATCGTTCATTTAAATCTTTTTTATAATCAATGTTTTTTATTGTACTAGGATCAACATTGACTATTTTGTCTTTCTCTACAACGCGCAGCCATTTTTCTGCTAATGGTGTAAAACTTTCATCTGGATATTTTTCTATTAATTTTTTTAATGCTGTTGCATAGGGAGGAACTGCCCCTAGCTCTCTGGTAGCCATAACTTTTAACAAGTAGTATTCTTTTAAAAAAGGATTTTCAATGGTTGAATCAATAGCAAAATTACACTTCTTCACTGCGTCTAAATACCTTTTTTGTTTATAAGATATATAAGCTTCTTGATAGGTTTCTTTAGCTACTAACAAGTCATCTTGCTTATTTAATAGATAATCAGGGTCTATCAACATTTTTGCAAACTCACTATCTGGATACTTTGTTAGAATTAAGTTTTTATAAAACGTTGCTTTTCCTTCATTACCTATATCTGTATAAATTCTGTATAGCTGATAATAAGTTGCATTTGTTTTGTTAGAAACTGGGTAATTACTTAATAAATCTTCAAACAAATTAATCGCTTTATCGTATTCAACTAATCTTTCCTTATAAATTAATCCGGCATCGTAGTAAGCCTCAATAATTAAACTATCAGATTTATTAAAATCTTCTGGAGTCACTAACAAATCATCATAATAATAAGCAACATCCTTATAGTTTAATTTTTTTACAGTATCAGTTAAAGCATCACTAGTTTGGTCATCCACAGCAAAAGCATCTTCTAATATACTATTTGCTTTATTTTGAACCCTCCAATAGTCTGAATCTTTAATATCTCCCCAATAATTTTGAAAAGCGGTTTTTCCTTGACTTACTAACTGAGGATTATCAAAATAAAACAACACTTTGCCTGTTTGGTTTGATGCATTTTTTTTCATCTGAGCTAACATTTTAGCTTCAGCTTCTTTTTTCAACTGTTCTTCTTGAGCTATTTTTTTATCAATTAAACCTTCAATAAACAAATCTCTATCCGCAGCATCCATTTTAGATACACGTTGAATACTATCTTGAAAAGTGATAGTATTTAAATCAGTAACAAGTTGATTTAAACTAATTGTTTTGTTTTTGATGACATAGTAATTAGGATAATCTTCTGGCAAAATAGCTACTGCTAGGTCATAATACTCTTGAGCACCAACATAGTTTTTATCATTAAAATAAAAGTCGGCCAACCTTAAATAGGTTTTAATTTGTTGATTAACATTTCCTGAAGTATAAGCAACAGATAGTTTTAAATATTCTTCTGCTTGATCAGGATTATTTAATTTAAACTCAATTTCAGCTAAGCCATAATAAATGATATCAAGATAAATATCGTTTTTAATATCTTTTGTCATTTTAAGTAGTTCTTTCCTTAAGTCAAGTAACTCTTCTTTATTACGTGAGCTATTTAAGATGATAGATACAAAAGAATGAAAATCTAACTCATAACTATTGCTAGCTTCTTTAGCCTTGGTAAAATATTCTATTCCTTCCGTTTTATTACCTTGAGCAGCGTATAGTTGACCTAAAATATAGTACCACCTTGCTTTAATTTGTTTTTTAGGGCCAAGATTGGTTGCTTGATTTAATTTAACAATTGCTCTTTCGTAATTTTCCTGTCTAATATAATAATCGGCATAGGTAGCTTTAAACTCAATTAAAAATTCTTGAGATAATGGTTTTAACTTGTCTTCTTTAGCTTGTGCTTTAGCTTTACTTCTTTTTTGTGCTTTTTTACTAATCTTTTGCTGTGTTTTCCAGTTAGATGAAGACATTTTTGTTTTCTTTTTCTTATCATCTTTCTTAGCCATACTAGCTAATATTTTAGCATCAGATTCAATTCTATTTTCAATATTTTCAAGTTCCACAGCGGCTTTTTCAAATTGACCAAGCTCTAACCAAGATTTTATAGAGTATAAACGTGCATTTAATTTCGTTTCTTTATCTTCATAATGCACATATACATAATCAAATATCTCATCCGATTTCACAAATTTTCTTTTGTAAAACTCTGCTTTACCAACCAGCATCCAACAATCATCAATCCATTTTATTTGTTCTTTCCCTTTTTCTTCTAAGGAGTGCCAGTTTATATCTTGCAAACACTTTTTTATAGCCGTATCCATAGCAGGATACATAACAGATACAGACTCATCAGTACCATATTTAAAAACAGGTAAAATTTCATCATAGTCTTCGCTATAGTTAGCTTCAAAATCAGCTCGGGCTTGAGTTATTAATTCATTCGCATTAAAGTAGGCATTCCATCTTGAGGTCATATTATTAAACCCTCTATTAAAAGCTGTATTTTTTTTGCTAAAACATCCTAACAATGTAAAACACAACACAACGGCAATACCAACTGATCGATAAGGCTTTCTTAATAATGTATAAGTTAGATTTTTTTTCAAAAATTTATTTTTTATCTACATTTAACTACAATTCAACAAAATTATTTTAATTTTTCAATAAATAAGGTGTTAAATCAGAATTTCATAAATTAAAAATCTAAAATAAGGAATTTAAAATTAGTTTTGCATTAATAATGAACCAGGAACATTATGCAGGAAAAAAATAAAACTTTTTATCAAAAGCTTGTTACAAAATACAAGTTGGTTGCCATGAAAGAATCTTCTTTTGAAGAGCTTTGGCATCTTAGAGTTAGTAATGCTAACTTGTTATCAATGTTTATTGCTGGTGCAATTGTTGTTTTTACGATTAGCTTTATTCTTTTTAGCTACTCCTCTATGCAATATTTATTACCAAGCTATGGAAAAGATATTTATGGAGATAGATATTTTGATGCAATAGAAAAAACAGATTCTCTATCAGCTAAGTTAGAATCGCAAGAAACCTACATTTACAATATTATGCTTTTACTAAAAAATGATACGAATGCATTTAAAGGTACTATCGTTAATACAGCAGATGAAGATTCTACATTGACTAAAAATCAAGTATATCGTAAAAGCTCTAAAGATTCTATTTTAAGAAATTTAATTGAACAAGAACATTTACAAAATAAATTATCTTTTGAAGGAAATGAAGCTTTTATACACCAATCAAAATCAATCATTATACCTCCAGTAAATGGTATTTTAATTGATTCGTTTAATCTTGAAAAAAAACATTATGGTGTTGATATTATAACCAATGAAAAAGAAAACATTAAGGCTGTTTTATCAGGAACTATTGTTTTTAGTAGTTGGGATTACAATACAGGATATACTATTATAATACAACATCAAAATAACCTATTATCATCCTACAAACATTGCGAAACTATTTTGAAACAAATAGGCGATAAAGTAAAAGCTAGCGAAGTAATAGGCATTGTTGGAAATAGTGGTAAATATAGCTCTGGACCACACTTACATTTTGAACTTTGGGAAAAAGAGAAAGCTGTAAACCCACTTAAATATATTATTTTTAATGAAAATAGCTTTTAATAGATGACTGTAAAACAATTATTTTCCAAAAATTGGGGTAAAAAAGTTTATGATAAAACCTTAAAAAACAGTATTGATGGTGTTTTTCATCAAGAAGCTGTTTTTCAACAATTAATAAAAAGTGCTACCATTACTAAGTTTGGGAATGATCATGATTTTAGTAAGATTAAAAGTTATGATGATTTTAAAAAACATGTTCCAATTGCTGATTACGAAAAACTAGTCCCTTATATTGAAGAAATTAAACTTGGGAAAAAAGATATTTTATGGCCTGGAAAACCAAAATATTTAGCAAAAACTAGTGGAACTACAAGTGGTGCTAAATACATTCCTATTTCTTATAAAAGTATCAAAAACCAAATTAATGGCGCCAGAAATGCATTACTATGTTACATTGGTGAAACCGGTAAAACAGATTTTGTTGATAGAAAAATGATTTTTGTACAAGGAAATCCTACACTAGATTCTTTAAATGGAGTTAAAACTGGTAGGTTATCAGGTATTGTTGCACATTTAGTACCAAGCTATCTTCAAAAAAACAGATTACCAAGTTTTGAAACAAATTGTATTGATGATTGGGAAACAAAAGTAGACGCAATAGTAAAAGAAACCTCAAAAGAAGATTTATCTTTAATTGGAGGTATTCCAAGCTGGATACAAATGTATTTTGAACGATTAATAAAAACTAATGATGTAAAAACAGTTAAGGATATATTTCCTAATTTTTCTGTTTACGTTTGGGGTGGTGTAAATTATGCCCCTTATAAAAGTTATATGCAAAAACTAATTGGCAAGGACATAGATTTGATAGAAACCTACCCTGCTAGTGAAGGTTTTATTGCATACCAAAATTCACAAAAATCGGACGATTTATTATTAATTATTGACGATGGTATTTTTTATGAGTTTATACCTACAGAAGAATATTTTAATGAAAACCCTACGCGTTTAAGTTTAAAAGATGTAAAATTAGGAGTGAACTATGCACTTATATTAAACACTAACGCTGGCCTTTGGGGTTATAGCATTGGAGACACTGTTAAGTTTACCTCATTAAAACCTTATAAAATAAAAGTTACTGGCCGTATTAAACATTATACTTCTGCATTTGGTGAGCACGTAATTGCTGAAGAAGTGGAAGGAGCTATAAAAACAGCTTTGCAAAAATTTGAAGGGGAAATTGCTGAATTTACCGTAGCTCCTCAAATAGAAAGTATTCATGGTAAACTACCTTACCACGAGTGGTTTATTGAATTTATGAAAAAACCTAATGATTTTGACGGTTTTAAAATGTATTTAGATGAGTTGATGCAAGAGGCAAATGTTTATTACAAAGACCTCATCACAGGTAAAATATTACAAAATTTAGTAATTGCCGAAGTTAAATCAGGAGGTTTTAATGCATTTATGAAATCAAGAGGGAAACTTGGTGGCCAAAATAAAATACCAAGACTTGCTAACGATAGACAATACGCCGATCAGTTACAAGAATTTATCACTAAATAGCCTTTTTATTCACATTCTTTATGAAGTATTAAGATGATTGTTAACAAACAAATTATAATTCAACTTTTATTTGAACACTACAAAGCTACACTTGCTAATTTTGCTTTAGAAGATTTAGCTGGAGACCAAGTTGTTTACGATAATGATATTTGCTTACACGGTTGCAATGTGTTTGATGTAGTTATGAAAATGATGGGAGTTGAATTAACCAATGACAATTATGACCATTATTATTTTCCATTTTTTGAAATTACACAAAAGGATTTAAAATCCTTAAAACAGGTAGAAGATGAAATTGAAAAGTATTATCATTGGTTAGAAAACCAAGCTTAAAAAATACCTTATTTCAAAATATGAGACGTTTTAAAACCAACAAATATTATATATAATTAATTTAATTTTTCTACAGTATACCATTTATATTTTTTAAGATGTAAGAAAAGTATAATATCTAACAACAGTATTAATCGTTTTTTCATTAGCTTCTTATTTAGAATTTATGAATAAGAATATATTTTTAACCTAACTAATGAACAATTTAAACTGGCAAGATAACTTCAGCTATTCCAAGATAAAACTTCAAGATGATTATGAAGGAAAAGTTATTGCAACATTAATTGAACACAAATCAAATACAAAAGAAAAACAACCTGTGCTTTACATTCATGGATTTATTGATTATTTCTTTCATCCACATGTAGCAGATTTTTTTATAAAAAAAAACTATAGTTTTTATGCTTTAGAACTAAGGAA
>CALTNV010000128.1 GCA_943845485.1 uncultured Flavobacteriales bacterium
GGAATATATTGAATCATACAACTTTAGAGAAAGCTTGTTTTGATATTGATGGCGTTTTATGTGCCGATCCTTTACCAGAACAAAATGATGACGGCGAAAAGTATATCGATTTTATTTTAAATGCTCCACCATTATTTATCCCTGGTAGTAAAATAGGAACGATCGTAACTTCTAGACTTGAAAAATATCGAAAAGAAACCGTAACCTGGTTAGATGCAAATTATATTAAATATAATGATTTAGTAATGCTCGATTTACCAAACATGGCAGCGAGACAAAAAGCAAATAACCATGGAGATCATAAAGCTAAAGCATATATGTCTAAGCCTTATGTTTTGTTTATTGAAAGCGAATTAAATCAAGCAATTGAAATTAATAGAATATCAAAAAAACCAGTTTTATGTACTACAAATTTTGAAATGATATTTGAATCAGAATCATTTATGTACAATCTTAAAAGTGGAAAACATCTTCCTTTTTTAAGAGAATTTGCATTAAAAGTGAGAAATAAAATAAGAAAAATAGTAAAAGGATAACATCAGAAAAAAAATCTATCATATTTCAAATAGTCTTTTAATTTTAAATATTTATTATGTTTCTATTTAACGTCATACAAATCATTTTGCTAACTCTATTGGGTTTAGCAACGCTGTATATTTTTATATTTTCGATAGCGAGCCTTTTTTACAAACAGAAAACGTATTCAGATAATGGCAATATGAAAACAATTGCTGTTCTTGTGCCTGGATATAAAGAAGATCAAGTTATTATTGAAGTTGCAAAATTAGCGTTAGAACAAGACTACCCTTCAACTCTTTTTGATTTAGTTATTATTGCCGATTCTTTTAAAGAAGAAACTTTAGAAGCTTTAAAAGTATTACCTATTAAATTAATTGAAGTAAGTTTCGATAAGAGCACAAAATCTAAAGCTTTAAATAAAGCAATGGCTGCTTTAACAAGAGAGTATGATATTGCGGTAGTTTTAGATGCGGATAATGTGATGGCGTCAGATTTTTTAAAGAAAATAAATGCCGCATTCGAACATAATTTTATTGCAGTTCAAGGACATCGCACAGCAAAAAACACAAACAATTCTTGGGCGATATTGGATGCGATTAGTGAGGAAATCAATAATAATATATTTAGAAAAGGGCACAGGGTTTTAGGACTTTCGTCTGCAATTATTGGTTCAGGAATGGCTTTTAGATATGATTATTTTAAATCACTGATGTCTACCGTAACAGCTATTGGCGGATTTGATAAAGATATTGAATTGAAGATGTTAAAAGAAGGTCGTAAAATTGTTTATTTAGACGATGCGCTTGTGTTTGATGAAAAAATTCAAAAAGCAGAGGTTTTTGGTAATCAGCGACGTCGTTGGTTATCTGCTCAATTTCATTATTTTAGACAAGATTTTTTAAGCGCGCTTAAAGATTTAATTTTAAAAGGAAATCTAGTTTATTTTGACAAAGCTATTCAATTTATACAGCCGCCTAGAATATTATTATTAGGTGCCGTTATACTGTTTAGTTTTGGGTTCGTTTTAGCCAACTATTTTTTAGAGAATCAAAGCATATATGATAGTTACTGGATTGTTTTATTTGTAGCTTGTGTCTTATCATTTGTTTTTTCTGTACCAAAATCATTTTACAATTTAAAAACCTTAGGAGCTTTAGTAAGTTTACCAAAAGGGATGTTTACAATGCTATTGTCTCTGCTTAAAATAAAAGGTGCAAATAGGACATTTATTCATACACAACACACCTCAAATTCGGAATAAATAAGTTCTAAATAATTTTTTAAAAACCCACTAACAAGAATTAATGAAAAATATTAAGCTACAAAAATTAGAAGCTATTCGAGGGTTTTCCGCATTATATGTCGTGTTTTTTCACATGCTACCACAAGAAATAATTTTTTTGGGTATCAATGTGGGGTTTCTTTTTCGCTTTGGATCAGAGGCAGTAATTATGTTTTTTATTTTAAGTGGTTTTGTTATCAAATACTCTTGGGAAAAATCTAGTAATAAATCCTTTAAAAAATACTTTCTACGACGTTTTTTAAGGATTTATATTCCGCTCTTCTTTATATTTTTATTAGCATATGTTATAAAAAGCTACACAAAAGGTAGTTTAGCAGATCCTGAATGGAAAACTCTTTTGGGGAATTTCTTTATGCTGCAAGATGTAATTTCATTAAAACCAAACGTAATTTCTCGGGTTTATATGGGTAATGGAGTACTTTGGTCTCTATCTTATGAGTGGTGGTTTTATATGCTCTTTTTACTTTTATCAAAAAAAATACCGCAATCTAAACTTAATACTTGGGTAAATGTTTTAACTATTGTAGCTGCAATTTCATATTTGATATATCCATTTATTTTAAATAGGGTTGTAATGTATTTTGCAATTTGGTGGATTGGTGTAAGATTTGCAGATATCTACCTTAAAGGAGACGTTTATACTTTTAAATCGATAAAAATGTACAGCTATGTTTTAATCGCGATTATTACTATTTTAGGAATCAATTTTTACATCAATTTTGAGGCCACCAAAAAGTACGACTATCCTTTAGTAGCATATCCGTTTATTGAATTAAGAAATCTTGTTTTTGCATTCTTAGCAATGTTTGTCGGCATTATTTGGAACAAATTAAATTGGTTTGGTTTTAATAAACTATTTGGGGTTTTTAAGTATTTGGCTCCTTTTTCTTACGGAATTTATATTTCCCATCATTATTTAGTTATCGAAGCATCTTATCTAGATTTTATCAATAATAAAATAATAGAATACACCCTCTACATACTTCTTATGTTCCTTTTTTCCTATCTGATTGAGGTAGTTATTTATGGTCAAATTAGAAAACGATTACGGAGTTATTTCTTAATTAATGTTTAAAATAATATATTATGAAAATAGCTATAGAAGCACAAAGAATTTTTCGTAAAAAGAAACATGGCATGGATATGGTTGCTTTGGAACTTATTAAAAACCTTCAACTTATAGACCATAAAAATGAATACTTCATCTTTGTAAAACCAGATGAAGACAGTTCTGTGTTGCAAGAAACATCAAATTTTAAAATTATAGAGCTAAATGGTGGGTCTTATCCTACTTGGGAACAAATAGCATTGCCAAAAGCTGCAAAACAATACGGCTGCAATATTTTACATTGTACAAGTAATACAGCGCCATTTTTCACAGACATTCCATTAATAACAATTCTGCATGATATTATTTACATGGAAAGTAGTTATCTGCAAATATCAAAAAGTAGTGCTAGTACGTATCAGAAGTTTGGAAATGTATATAGAAAAATTGTGGTGCCACGTGTGTTAAAAAAGAGTACTAAAGTAATTACAGTATCTCATTTTGAAAAAAATAGAATTGGCGAATTTTTTGGTATTAAGGGCGATAATAAATTGGATGCTATTTATAATGGTGTAAGCGAACATTTTAAACCGGTAACGAATTCTGATGAGTTGAAACGTGTTAAAGAAAAATACAATTTACCTGATACATATTTCTTTTTCTTGGGAAATACAGATCCTAAAAAAAATACCAAAGGAACATTAAAAGCTTTTTCAGACTTTTTAAAGCAAACAGGTTCAAATCATAAATTAGTAATGCTTGATTATGATAAAATTGAGCTCAACAAACTTTTAGTTGAAATTAAGGATACGGATTTAATCAATAATATCGTTTTAACGGGCTATGTTGTGAATACAGATTTACCCGCAATATATGCACAATGCGATGTCTTTTTGTATCCTTCGCTTCGAGAAAGTTTTGGTATCCCGATGCTAGAAGCAATGTCTTGTAATGTGCCAGTTATTACCTCAAATACATCATCAATGCCAGAAGTTGCAGACGATGCAGCACATATAGTAAATCCTTTTAAATCCGAAGAAATAACACAAGCGATTATTAAAATTTTACAGGATGATGATTATAGAAAATCACTTTGTGAAAAAGGTTTAAAACGCAGCAAACAATTTTCTTGGAACAATATGGCAAAAGCATATTTGAAACAATATGAATTAATTCATTCAGCGCATTCAAAAAAATAATAGACCATGATAAAAGGGAAAGATATTATCGTAGTTGGCATCCAAGCTTGGGATATTGAAATTGGTAGTAATTGTAAAAATATCGCCTTAGAGTTTTCTAAAAATAACCGTGTTATATATGTAAATCCGCCAATGGTAAGATCTGTTATGCGAGATCAAAAGCATAAAGAAACCATTCAAAAAAGAATAAGAATAAAAAATGGTAAGGAAGATAGTTTGGTTGAAATAGGCCCAAACCTATGGAATTTATACCCAAAAAATTTGATTGAATCTATTAATTGGGTTCCAATTCATGCGCTATTTAAAATACTAAATAAAAGAAACGCTTTTGGTTTTGCAAATGATATAAAGGCGGCAACAGTTAGACTAGATTTTAAAAAGGTGATTCTGTTTAATGATAGTTCAATGTTTTTAGGATTGCATTTAAAAGCACTTTTAAAACCAGAAACATACGCGTATTATATGCGTGATTATTTGGTAAAAGTACCGTATTGGCAAAAACATGGTGAGCGAATTGAGCCACAAGTTGTTAAAAATGCAGATGTAGTTTTAACGAATTCAGAATTTTTCGAAGAGTTTTGTAGACAGTACAATCCGCATAGTTATATGGTTGGGCAAGGATGTGATGTGTCTTTGTTTAATGATGAAGACGAGGCTATTAAAATTCCTGAAGAATTTAAAGAAATACCATCGCCTGTATTTGGTTATGTTGGTTCTTTAACTACTTTGCGTTTAGATATTGAATTGTTAGAATTTGTTGCAGAACAAAAGAAAGATTGGAGTATCGTTTTAGTGGGGCCAGAAGATGATGATTTTAAAAACTCTAATTTACATAAATTATCTAATGTTTATTTTTTGGGAAGAAAGGATGTTTTAGAGTTACCTAATTATGTAAAAGGGTTGGATGTTACTACAAATCCGCAGTTAAAAAATAATTTAACAATCGGTAATTATCCCCGAAAAATAGACGAGTATTTAGCTATGGGGAAACCAATTGTGGCTACAAATACAAAAGCGATGCAAATGTTTAAAGAACATGTGTATTTAGCGGATACTAAAGAAGAGTATGTAACTTTAATTGATAAAGCTATGATAGAAAACACCAGCTATCGCATCAAGAATAGAATTGAATATGCAAAAAGCCATACTTGGACAAATAATGTAAAAACTATTTATGAGTCAATTATAAAAGCAACCAAACATAGCAAATAATGGGACTAAAAGAAAAAATAAAATCGAACGAAAAATTAAAAAAATTAGTTCATTGGTCAATTCTTATTCCGAAACAAACAAGACCAAGATTATGGATAAAATGGTTTGTAAATCCTTTTTATCACAAAAAAGGAAAAGGAGCTATTGTAAGACCCAGAACCAGAATGGATGTTGTGCCTTGGAATAAATTTGAACTTGGTGAAGATTCTACAATCGAAGATTTTTCTGCAATTAACAACGGTGTTGGTGCTGTAATTATTGGCGATCGAACAAAAATAGGATTAAGCAATACTATTATTGGTCCGGTTACGATTGGTAACGATATTCGTTTGGCACAAAATATTACCCTTTCAGGATTAAATCATAATTACGAAGATGTAAATCTCCCTATTCATGCGCAAGGAGTTTCTACATCACCAATAACTATTGAAGATGGAACGTGGATTGGCGCAAATGTGGTTGTTTTGGCCGGTGTAACAATTGGTAAAAATTGTGTAATCGCTGCAGGAAGTATTGTTACTAAAAATATACCCTCTTATTCGGTTGCTGTTGGTAACCCGGCAAGAGTGCTCAAAAAGTATAATCACGAAACCAAAGCTTGGGAAAAAGTATAAAAATAGCTTATGGAAACATTAAAAATTTTATTTTGGATATTCTTATTTATAATTGTTTATACCTATGTTGGTTACGGTATTTTATTATTTGCCATCATTAAAATAAGACGATTTTTTCAAATTGGTAATAAGGTAAAAATAGACCCAACTTACGAGCCAGAGGTTACATTATTCATTGCGGCCTATAACGAAAAGGATTATGTCGAAGCCAAAATGAAAAATAGTTTAGAACTCGAATATCCTAAAGAGAAATTAAATATTATTTGGGTCACTGATGGTTCTGATGATGGCACCCCAGATATGCTAAACGGTTACC
>CALTNV010000129.1 GCA_943845485.1 uncultured Flavobacteriales bacterium
TATTTAATTTTGTGGAAGATTATTTATTTACTGCTGATAATCCACAAAATTAAATAAAACATGAATATTCTGGTCTTCTATAAAAGGTGTTAAATTGTCTTTTAGTGACTCTGAAAGAACTATACCTTTATTAGTATGTGACAGTAGAGATTTAAAAGCTGCTTTTTTCACCCCTTTTAGTTGTTTGAATTCTGTGCCTAAATAGTTACCATGTATATGCGCTATGATTTCTTTTCTTAAAAGTTTTGCCAATAAGATAAATAGTGTGTACTTAGCAACCCCAAAAAAAGTCTGACCTGGAGTGAGATAAATCGTATCTGCTTTAAATATTTTATACGCTAAAAAATTTAATTTTAAGAAAAACAAAGCTTTAGATAACGAAAAAACCCCAAGTTTCTCATCAAATTTATTATAGGAGGTGTTTATTGTTTGAACTTTAAAAATTTCATGTTTTTTAAAATTTTCTACAACAACTTTATTTGCCAAAGACACACCTGTCGTTGGTTCTGGCATTGGGCCAATAATTAATACTTTTTTCATTCAATAACTTTCCTTGTGGCGCTTTCTCTTTTAGTCTTAAATATGTATATGTTAAGAAAAAAGAGAGCAACAGACGTGCTATCCTGCCATAAAACAGGCCCTAAATAAACATTTATAGAACAAAATAGAATAAAAATCGCTACAAAAATAGATT
Source organism: uncultured Flavobacteriales bacterium (assembly GCA_943845485.1). The sequence continues at coordinate 695 of CALTNV010000129.1, forward strand.
TTTTAGTCTTAATTACTTTAATAAAAGTACAAGAAAAAATATTCTAAAGTACCACCAATTTTAAATTGGTTAAACACTAAATCTATTTTTAAAAAACCGTTGTATTAATTTAAGTAAAAATTAAGTATAACCATTCATAGAGTCAACTCTCAGAAAAAATATTAAAAGAACTGCAAAATAAAAAGCTATAACTTCTTTTAAAAAATCTCCAGATTTCATCCATTTAATAAATAATACAGCGAAGTAAGATACCATTATTGAAAACAGCAATATACCTATAAAACTAAAGTTAACTCAACGCTCTAATACCATAGAATTTGATAAATTATTGTAACCAAATCCGTGATCTCCCGTTAAATAATCTCCAACTAACTCACTATTAGATAATGATTTTGACGTCCAAATTGCCTTAGGTATAAAGAACACCCAAGCCCTCAACAATTGATATCCAAAAAATAAACCATTTACGTCAAGGTACTCTGCGCTTATACTTAAATATAAAAAAGTTAAAATGTTTTAGGTTTAATATTTATTTAAATTAATCGGTTTTGAGCTCATATTACTTGATAGGGGCCCGCTTACATTAATGCTGAAAAGAAATATATTAATCAATAAAGCAATTATTATTACACCATCTTCCCTTTCTAAAACATTTTCAGTTAGCATGTTTAAACAAAAATATAGTGTTAAAAGGAATAAAAGCTGAGAATCTCTTTTATTGGATATTTTAAGGATATAAAAAAAGTAATACATAAAGGCTACAAAACCCAAAATACCAGTTGACAATAAAACACTTAAATATTGATTGTGGGAATTGTAATTATTTTCCAATAAAACTAAGCTTTTGTTTTCTGTGTAACAATCATTTAAAACTGTTTTTACATCCCCCCAACCGTATCCAAAAATAGGTGACCTTACTATTTGTTGAATTGAACATTCATAAATTTGTAATCTTAGCCCCGATGATGAGTTTTTATCCTTTCCAATTTCCAGCAACTCATAAAATTTGTTTTCATTTTTATATCTAGGTAAGAAAACGATTAAACTAACTAAAACAATCATTGTTATGGACATAAGCAAGACGTTTCTGGAACTCAATTTATTACTAATTAAAAAAAATAATCCAACTACACCTAAAGAAATTATAGGTCCTTTTTTATTTAATATTGCAATAAATACTATGAATATAAGAAGGGCAAAAAACAAAAAGATTTTAGCAATAGATCTTTTAGAGCTCTTTATAATAGATAGTGTGAAAAGAACAGCTATACCTATATAAATAGATAAGTAAATTGAATGCGTACTATATCGACTAACTCTTATATCTACTAAGTTTGTGTAATGTTCTAAAGTGTTTTTGAAAGAAAAAAACGGATCAGTTAGATAGAAATACGTAAACATAGAAACTAAAAAGAAAAGCAATGAAATAATAAAAGTTAATTTAAGTATTTCAATTGTTTTCTTCGTAAATAAATCTTTATCATCACCGATGATATAAAAAATTAATGGGAATACAACTAGAGATAATCCTGTTTCTACTTTTTTAAGTGCAAAAGAAATATCGCTTGAATATGCCACACTTGAAACCAAGATTAGGAAAAAACCTATGCTTATTAAGAATTTTTTTGTCTCTAAAACAGGCTTGACGTCTAATTTAAAATATCTGATTAGAACAACTAATAATAACAAAGCAATAGGCCATCCTTTAAATTTATCCGGAATTAGAATTGTTGCACTATTTAAATAAATTAAAAACAACAATAGCTGATTATAAAAACTTATGTTATTTATAATATTCACGTCTTAATGTTTTTTGACCTTATTACATATTTAGTGAAACCATTAACCAACCTAGGTATAGTATAAACCCCAATAAAAGTTCCAATATAATATGAAAAACCGTTAGTAAGATCACCTCGAAGTAAAAATATCAAGTGAACAGAAAAATAGAACGCAATATATTTTTTAAGCGGATCTGTATTATGCAGCCATGATAATAATCTTATAATGAAATATGCTAGAATTATTGCCATAAAAATTAAACCAAAAATACCAAAATCTATATATCCTTCAGATACTAGTGAGTTTGATAAATTACTATAACCAAAATTATATTCATCTATTAAATAATCACCAACTAATTCACCAGTTGAAGTGGGTTTAGTTACCCACAAACTTCGTGGCACAAAAAACAACAACGAACTAAGCAATT
>CALTNV010000130.1 GCA_943845485.1 uncultured Flavobacteriales bacterium
TTTAAAGTTTAATTTATTAAGATTATTACAAGAGTGATTTATTTTTTTGAATAAATCTTACATGCGTATGGTTTTTTAAATAGTATTTTAATTTAATGGCTATATTTTCTTTTTTTTTAAAAAAAAATTAAATATGAAAAAATTAATATTATTTGTTTTTATGGTTACACTAATCTCATCTTGTAACACTAAAAAGAAAGCTTTAACATCTGAACAGGCTAATAGTTTTTATGATTATGCATATCCTTTAGTGATGATGAAAATTAGTCAAGATGTCATGCTATCCTCTCCATTAAGAAAAGGAGATCAGTTGAACAAATTTATCATGTTTAGAAAATTAGCCCAACCAGAAAATACCGCAGTAGTTCTTGGTAATAGAAATACACTTTATTGTGTTGGATGGGTTGACTTAAGTTCAGGTCCAGTATTATTTGAAATTCCAGATATGGGTAAAAGGTATTATGTAATGCCTTTGATTGATGCATGGACAAATACTTTTGAAAGTTTTGGTTCAAGAACAACAGGTCAAAAGGCACAAAAGTATTTTTTAACTCTAGAAGATTATGCGGGTGAAATTCCTGATGGATATACAAGAGTTAGTTGCCCTACATCTATGGTATGGATAACAGGCAGAATACAAGCTGACAATGACAAAGATGCGTTAGAGGTTAATAAATTACAAGATCAGTATGTATTAAAGCCTTATGCAGTTTCTTTGGGTCAAAAAAATATACTTGCTGATTATAAACCTAGTTTTCAAGCAATGAAAGTTAAAAAACCAGTTCCTTTTTCATTAGCGATGGATGCGAAATTATTTTTTAATACTTTTTTTGGCATGATAAATAAAAATCACCCATTAAAATCTGATAAAAATTTTCTTAAAGATTACCCTTTTATGGAAGAAGAATTTTTGTCATTTAACAAACTAAGTGAAGCTAATCAAAATATTTTAAGTGAAGCTGTTGAAGAAAGAAAGGCTTACTTCTTAGATGTATTTTATAAAGGTAGTAAACAAACTTCTGCCTGGTATTTTAAAATTGAAGACATGGGCTCTTGGGGAACAAACTATTATAGAAGAGCTTATTTTGCTGTATGGGGAATAGGGGCAAATATTCCAAAAGATGCTGTTTATGGAGTTTCCCAATTAGATGGAGAATTAAATCAGTTAGTTGGTGAGAATATTTATAAAATTTCTTTTCCTAAAAATGGAACACCTAACGTAGGAGGTTTTTGGTCTATTACTGCTTACAATAATGATGGTTATTTAGAGCATAATACTACAAACAGATATGCCAGTGGTAGCAATATGCCGTTGACTTATAATGATGATGATGGTTTAGATTTATATTTATCAGCAAATAAACCTCAAGGAGTTCATGAATATAATTGGATACCAACACCAAAAGGGACTTTTAAAATATTATTTAGAATGTATTGGCCTAAAGAATCTATTTTAGACGGTACTTACCAGCTTCCTAATATTGAAAAGATAGATTGATTTTTAGAATGAATACATAAAATAGTCAATTTGTTTTTTAATGGTAAATAAATTTATTCGAATTTTAATAATTTAAAATAAACATTCCTTTAAAAATAAAAACTCATTTATTTTTTAATATAAGTGAAAATTGTTCTATTATTTTTTTTTTAATTTAATATTATATATATAATGAACTACTTAATTTCAATAATGAAAGAAACCTTATTATCTAACCCTAAAATAAAGCTAGTTATTGATAACGCTAAAGTTTTTAAATTTAAAAAAAATGAAATTATCATTCATCCTTCTGAAGCATGTGACTATATATTTTATGTTGAAAAGGGGATATTAAGAAATTTTTATTATGATACTAAGGGGATTGATCAAACTCATTGGTTTGCAAGTGAGGGAATGATTACTACTATTCCTGGTAGTTTTTTTAAAAAAGAAAAATCTATTTTCGGATTACAAGCTTTAGATAATCTTATTTTAAAAGGAGTTCGTTATGATCAGTACATCAATTTGATGGAAAATAGTATTGAGTTAGAAAGAATAAGTCGAAATATTTTAATTGATGTGATGATATCCCTTGGGAAAAGAACAGTTGCTTTTCAGACAGAAAATACTTAAGTTAGATACCTTAAACTTTTAAATACTCATAAGAATATTACAAATAGAGTTAATTTAGGTCATATTTCATCTTATTTGGGGATTAAGCAACAAACATTAAGTAAAATAAGATCTAATATTCATAAAAATGATTTTTCTATTAAAGAGTGATTTTTTTTTGTATTAAAACACATTTATTTAAAATTATAGAAAAAATATTAGTTATAATCTCATTAATGCTTTTTGGAATGAGTTCATCATATGCTCAAAAAGGGCATTTTAACAATCCAGATTACTCAATGGATAATTATGATATTCTTGATGGTTTAAGAAAAGCAAAAGAAAAAAAAGATTGACCTCAGGTGATACTAGTGCTAATGAAAAAAGTAAAGACAAAAAGACTTATACAATTGCATTGCCAGTTGTTGGTTATAATCCATTTACTGGATTAATAATAGG
>CALTNV010000131.1 GCA_943845485.1 uncultured Flavobacteriales bacterium
AGGTAAAATACTTAATGTTGAAAAAGCAATGCAGCATAAGATTTTTGAAAATGAAGAAATCAAAAATATTTATACAGCTTTAGGTGTAAGAGTTGGTACTGAAGATGATACAAAAGCTTTAAATGTAGAAAAATTAAGATATCATAAAATAGTCATCATGTGTGATGTGGATGTTGATGGATCACATATTGAAACATTAATCTTGACTTTCTTTTTCAGACATATGAAAGAGTTAATTGAATCAGGTTATATATACATTGCTACTCCACCACTTTACCAAGTGAAGAAAGGTAAACAAAGTCAATATGCTTGGTCAGATGATCAAAGAGACATGTTAATCAACAGAATGAAAGGTAATGGATCTGAAAGTTCAGTTGGTATACAAAGATATAAAGGTCTTGGTGAGATGAATGCTGAACAACTTTGGGAAACTACAATGAATCCTGAAGAAAGAACTTTAAGACAAGTTACTATCGAAAATGCTGCAGAATGTGATAGAGTTTTCTCTATGCTAATGGGGGATGAAGTACCACCAAGAAGAGCTTTTATTGAACAAAATGCAAAATACGCTAACATTGATACTTGATAAAAGTATTCAACTAAAAAAATAAAAAGAAAAGGACGTTCATGAACGTCCTTTTCTTTTTTAAAACGTTTAGAAAATAAAAAACAAACACCTATTTACATAATAATGTAAAAGTTCGTAAATTTACAAAGTATTCAAAATCAAATAATTCATGAAACAATATTTAGATTTATTAAAACACATAAAAGATAACGGTACAACAAAAGAAGATAGAACGGGTACAGGAACAGTTTCTACTTTTGGTTATCAAATGAGATTTAATCTTAAAGATGGATTCCCGGTTACTACAACTAAGAAATTACATTTAAGATCTATAATAATAGAATTACTTTGGTTTTTGAAAGGAGATACAAATGTGAAATATCTTCAAGATAATAAAGTTAAAATTTGGGATGAATGGGCTGATGAAAATGGAGAATTAGGACCTGTTTATGGACATCAATGGAGAAGTTGGCCAACACCTGATGGTGGAACTATAGATCAAATTAAAAATTTAATTGAAGGGATAAAAAACAACCCAGATTCAAGAAGACATATCGTTTCTGCTTGGAATGTTTCTGATGTTGAAAACATGGCATTACCCCCTTGCCATACTATGTTTCAATTTTATGTTGCTGATGGTAAATTAAGCTGCCAATTGTATCAAAGAAGCGCAGATGTATTTTTAGGAGTTCCTTTTAATATAGCATCTTATGCATTGTTAACTATGATGGTAGCTCAGGTTACTGGATTAGAAGTTGGAGAATTTATTCACACTTTTGGAGATGTTCATATTTACTCAAATCATTTAGAACAAGTAGATTTACAATTAACTAGAGAACCTAAAAAGCTTCCTACAATAAAAATTAACCCGGAAGTTAAAGATATTTTTGATTTTAAATTTGAAGATTTTGAATTAGAAGATTATGAAGCTCATCCACACATTAAAGGAGTAGTAGCCGTATGATAATATCAATAATAGCAGCAGTTGCAGAAAATTATGCCATAGGTAAAGACAATGATTTAATATGGAGTTTACCAAAGGACATGAAATATTTTATGCAAACAACAACCAATCATAATATTTTAATGGGTAGACTTAATTATATTTCTATTCCTGAAAAATATAGACCTTTTAAAAACAGAACAAATATAATTGTTACCAGACAAAAAGATTATAAGGCAGAAGGTTGTTTTGTTGTAAATTCAATTGAAGATGGAATTGAACTTGCAACAAAAAATAATGAAAAAGAGCTTTTTATTATTGGCGGAGGACAAATATACAAAGAGGTTATTGAGAAAAACTTAGTAGATAAACTATACATCACATGGGTTCATCATGAATTTGAAGCCGATACCTTTTTTCCTGAAATCAATTTAAAACAATGGGATTTAGTATCATCAGAAAAGCATGATTCAGATGAAAAACACAAATATCCTTTCACAATAAACATATATAATAAACGTTCCTAACAAAATTAAAACAATAATTATGAAGAAATTAATTTATTCTATTCTTGTGGTTTTAACTATCACAGTAATTTCATGTAAAAAAGATAATCCTATAGAAAATGTAGAAGCTAATACTGTTTCTGCAACTGACAATTCATTTTCAGAAAATATTTTTGATCAAATATTTAACACTTCAACTAATAGTTTAGATAACCAACAAAATGCTGGAACTCCTGCTTTTCAATCGAGAGTTAACTATTGGGGTGAATGTGTGACTTACACATTAAATACTGCAGCAAAAACTTTAACAGCTGATTTTGGAAATGGGTGTATAGGTTTAGATGGTGTTTTTAGAAGTGGAGTTATTGAAATGGAGTATACAGATTTATATAGAACAGAAGGATCTGTTGTTACTTATACACTAGTTAACTTTTACGTAAATGGTTACAAAGTTGAAGGAACTGGTAGAGTAGAAAATCTAGGAAAAAATAATCAAGATCAACTAGTACACAGGAATACATTAGAAAATGGTAAAATTCATGATGTGAACGGAAACTGGACTATTGATTGGGAAACTTCAAGAACTAGAACTTGGATTTCAGGAGAAAATACACCATTAGATATTAGTGATGATCAATACGAAATTGACCTTACAAATACAGGTGTAAACAGAAATGGTGATACTTATTTAACTGAAACTACCTCTCCTCTATTTATTGATTTTACTTGTACCTATTTATTTACTTCTGGAATATTTGAAATAAGTTCAAATGGAAATCAACCAGTTGTAATAAATTATGGTGACAAAACGTGCGACAACATTGCTGTGATTACATATGGTGACTTTACGCAAAGTATAAACATAAGGTAAAACAGATTAAAAAATGTATTTTTGAGCTCAAGTATTAACTTGAGCTTTTTTTATGAAAAAAATAATAAAAAAACTTGGCCCTGGTCTTCTTTATGCAGGGGCAGCAATTGGTGTATCACATTTAGTTCAGAGTACAAGAGCAGGAGCTGAATATAGTTTTAGTTTAATTATATTTATCATATTAGCCAATGTAATTAAATACCCTTTTTTTAAAATTGGAGCTATTTATCCACTAATAACCAATAATAAAACTTTAATTGATGGTTATAAAAGCATTGGAAAATGGGCTATTAATATATTGGTTGTACAATCTTTATTAACAATGATAATAGTAATTGCAGCCATTAGTATGGTTACATCCTCTATTATCCCTCACTTATTAAATATTGACATTGGTATTAACTTAGCATCAGCATTATTATTGCTTTTGGTAACTCTTTTATTAATAAAATCAAATTTTACATGGCTAAATAAAATCATTAAATGGTTAATTATTACATTATCAATATTAACTATATGTTCTTCCATATACTTAATGTTTAATTCAAAAATAATCAGTGAAATAAATGTATTCTCTTTTAGCTCAAAAAAAGATATCCTTTTTCTAATAGCATTAATTGGTTGGATGCCTGCCCCAATGGATATTTCAATATGGCAATCTATTTGGGTTAAAGAAAGTAACAAAAAAGAGAAAAAACTAACTGATTTCAGAATTGGATATTGGACTACCACTGTATTAGCCATCAGTTTTCTAATTCTTGGAGCAAAAACAATGTTTGGAACGACAATAAATACCAATAGCGCAATTTCATTCACTTTTAGTTTTATTAATATGTACACAAGTATTATTGGTAATTATGCATTTCCAATAATAGCGTTAATTGCTTTTATAACGATGTTTAGTACAACAATCACTGTAATGGATGCATACCCAAAAGTTATCATAGAATCATCAACTAAATATTTAAAAAAAATAAACTACCATACTAAATATAATATAAGTATAATAGTTACAGCAATATTATCGTGGCTTACGATTAACTTTTTCATTAATAGTTTTGGTTTACTAATTGATTTTGTGACAACAATATCTTTTATACTAACTCCTTTATTAGCCATTTTAAATTTAATATCTTTGAAAAAAATTAATAATATTCCTAAAAATTTATGGAGTAATTATGAATTTAAAATAGCATATATATTTATCATCATCATCATTCTTTTTACATTATATTATTTGATAACAATTTTATGATAACCAATACTTCTAAAATTCTAATAATTTATACAGGTGGTACAATAGGAATGATTGTAGACCCTGAAACTAATACATTAAAACCTTTTGATTTTGATCATTTTTCTAAACAAATACCAGAAATTAAAAGGTTTGATTTTAAGATTGATAGTTATTCATTTAAAAATCCAATTGATAGTTCTGATATGAACCCTAATACTTGGAATGAAATAGGTGATATAATATATAAAAATTATAATAATTACGATGGTTTTGTTGTATTGCACGGTTCTGATACAATGTCTTATTCCTCTTCTGCGTTAAGTTATATGTTTGAAAATTTATCAAAACCAATAATATTTACTGGATCTCAGCTGCCGATTGGAGTTATAAGAACTGATGGTAAAGAAAATTTAATTACAGCATTAGAAATAGCCGCATCAAAAATTAATAATCAATCTATCATTAATGAAGTAGCAATTTATTTTGAATACTCATTATTAAGAGCAAATAGATCTACAAAACATAATGCTGCGCATTTTGATGCATTTCATTCATTTAACTATCCTAAGCTTGCTGAAGCAGGAGTGAAAATAAATTATAATACGAAGCACTTACTAGAAAAAAATAATAGCGAATTAATTTATCGAAAAATAGAATCAAAAAACATCTTAAATATTAAATTATACCCTGGAATAAAATTTAGTTTATATAAAAACATCATCATAAATAATAATATTCAAGGAGTTATTTTAGAAACATATGGTGCTGGAAATGCATCATCATCAAATTCATTAAAGCAATTTTTAGAATATTGTAAAACTAAAAATATTGTGGTATTAAATATATCACAATGTAAAGAAGGAAGTGTAGAACAAGGAATATATGAAGCGAGCTCAATGTTTGTTAACAATAATGTAGTTAACGGATTTGATTTAACTTTTGAAGCTGCTATAACTAAAATGCAGTATCTATTGACTAATTATACAAACACTCAACAAATAAAAGAATTACTAACAACTTCATTAAGAGGAGAAATAACAAATTAAATGGAATTAATAGCGCAACATATTTGCATGGGAAAAGATATTGGAATACATGGTAATTTATTTGGGGGTACAATGCTTGCTTGGCTTGATGAAGCTGCAGCAACATTAGCAGCTAAAATTTGTCATACTCCAAATATTGTAACCATTAAAATGGATGAAGTTATATTTAAAAAACCAGTTAAAGTTGGTTTTCAAATAAGAATTTATGGAGAAGTATTAAAGATTGGAAACACATCTATTTCTTTGAATATTGAAGCAATGAAATATAATGTGTATTCAGGAGAAGAAGATGTTGTTTGTACTACTCAAATTACTTTTGTTTGTATTGATGAAACTGGGGGTCCGATTCCTATACCTAAACATATTAAAGAATTACACAATAAATAGAAAATAAAAAACCGATAGTTTAAAACTATCGGTTTTTTTATTTTAATATGAATAAAACTATTTAGTTTCTTCTTTTTTCACTTCTTTCTTTTCCTCTTTTGGAGGTCTAGGTAATAAAATTTTTCTAGATAACTTTAACTTACCAGTTTTCTTATCCTTATCTACAACCTTAAATTCAACCTCTTCTCCAACTTTAAGAACGTCTTCAACATTCTCAACTCTTGTCCAGTCAATTTCAGAAACGTGAATTAATCCATCTGTTCCAGGAACAACTTCAACAAAAGCACCGTAAGGCATAATTGATTTAACTTTTCCTTTATATGTTTCACCAACAACTGCAACAGGAGGGAAAGCAATTAATTTAACTCTTTCCATCGCTTCATCTAAATGAGCTTTATTTGCAGATGCTATTTGAACATTACCAGTTTTACCATCTTCATTTTCAGAAATAGTAATAACCGTTTCAGTTTCTTTTTGTAATGCTTGAATTACTTTACCTCCAGGTCCGATAATTGCACCAATCATATCACCAGGAACATCAAATGATTCTATTCTTGGAACATTAGATTTATAATCTTCTCTTGGAGCAGTCATTGTTTCCTCTATCTTATCTAAGATATGTAAACGACCTTCTTTAGCTTGGTTTAATGCTTCTGCAAGTAATTCATAAGATAAACCATCTATTTTAATATCCATTTGACAAGCTGTAATACCATCTCTAGTACCAGTAACTTTAAAATCCATATCACCTAAATGATCTTCATCTCCAAGAATATCAGATAAGATTGCATGACGATTAGTTTCAGTATCAGATACCATACCCATAGCAATACCAGAAACTGGTTTTTTAATTTGAACACCAGCATCCATTAATGCTAAAGTACCAGCACAAACCGTTGCCATAGAAGAAGATCCATTAGATTCTAAAATATCTGAAATTAAACGGATAACATAAGGCGTTTCAGGAAGAACTGGTCTTAGAGCTCTTAAAGCTAAATTACCATGTCCTACTTCTCTTCTACTAACTCCTCTAATCGGTCTAGCTTCTCCAGTACTAAAAGGAGGGAAATTATAATGTAACATAAAGTTTTCAGAACGTTGTTCTAAAACGCCATCAATAGATTGAGCATCTAAACTAGTACCTAAAGTTAAAGATGTTAATGATTGAGTTTCACCTCTTGTAAACACAGAAGATCCATGAACACCAGGCAATACATCAACTTCTGACCAGATATCTCTGATTTCAGTTGTTTCTCTACCATCAAGTCTTTTACGCTCAGTCAACATCATTTCTCTGATTGCTTTCTTTTGAACAGATTTGAATAATTGAGAAACTAAGAATGTATCATATTCCTCTTCCCCAAACTTTTCTTCTAAATAAGCTGTTTTAATTGCTGAAAAAGCACTAGATCTATCTTTTTTAGAGGCCATACATTGCTTAGCAACATCATAATATTTTTGAAAAGTTTTTTCAAAAATATCTGCTTTCAATTCTTCATCAACTCTTTCGTGACAATATTCTCTTTTAGGAGCATCTCCATGAACAGCAGTAGCAAAATCAGCTTGAGCTTTACATTGAACTTTTAATGCTTCTTGAGCAAAAGCTAATGCCTCTAACATATCTTCTTCAGATACTTCATCCATTCTACCTTCAACCATCATGATGTCAGATACTGTACCAGCAACAACTAAATCTAAATCAGTTTCATCTAATTCAGCAATAGAAGGATTTAATTTAAACTCCCCATTTAATCTAATAACTCTTACTTCAGAAACAGGGCCGTTAAACGGTATATCTGAAATAGCTAAAGCTGAGGAAGCTGCTAAACAAGCTAATGAATCAGGTGCTACTTCTTTATCAGCAGATAATAACTGAATCATTACCTGAGTATTTGCATGGAAATCATCTGGGAAAAGAGGACGTAATGCTCTATCTACTAAACGCATTGTTAAAACTTCACCATCAGTTGGTCTAGCTTCACGTTTAAAGAAACCTCCAGGCATACGACCTGCAGCACTAAACTTCTCTCTATAATCAACTGTTAATGGCATGAAGTCAACATCTCCTTGCACATCTTCAGAAGCAACAACTGTTGCTAAAAGCGTAGTGTTTTCCATTGTTAAAACAACAGAACCATTCGCTTGTTTTGCATATTTTCCAGTTTCAAGTTTAATGACTCTACCGTCATTTAATACAATTTCTTGAACTGTTGGTTTTGGCATACTCATAATCTAATTTTTAAGCAAAAGGGGGACATGTTATAACTAACAGCCCCCCTTTTCATGAAATAATATAGTAAAAAGTAATATCTTACTTTCTTAATCCTAATTTAGCAACAATCGCTCTATATCTTTCGATATCTTTATTTTTCAAATAATTTAATAGGTTTCTTCTTTTACCTACTAAAGCAATTAAAGATCTTTGAGTAACAAAATCTTTTTTGTTAGTCTTTAAATGACCTGTTAAATGTGCAATTCTGTAAGTGAATAAAGCTATTTGTCCTTCAGAAGTACCTGAATCTGATTCACTTTTTCCGTGCTCTTTGAAAAACTCTTGTTTTTTCTCTTTAGTTAAATACATAATCAATACGATGTTATTTAAAGTCTTGTAAACTTTAATAAATTAATAATTGTTGCAAATTTATAATTAAATAATCAAATTAAAAAGATTATCTAAACATTTTTAGCATTTGAGCCAAATCTCTTTTAATATTTCTTCTATCAATAATTTTATCTAAGAAACCATGTTCTAATAAAAATTCTGATCTTTGAAAACCTTCAGGTAAATCTCTACCTATCGTTTCTTTAATAACTCTTGGACCAGCAAAACCAATTAAGGCATTAGGTTCAGAAATATTTAAGTCTCCTAGCATAGCAAAAGAAGCTGTAACACCTCCAGTAGTTGGATCAGTTAAATAAGAAATATAAGGTAGTTTTTTATTGGCCAATTGAGCTAATTTTGCAGATGTTTTAGCCATTTGCATCAATGAAAAACCAGCCTCCATCATTCTAGCTCCACCTGATTTTGAAATGATCATAAAAGGAGCATTTAATTCAATAGCTTTATCAACACCTCTAGCGATTTTTTCACCTACTACCGACCCCATGGATCCACCAATAAAACCAAAATCCATAGCAGAAATAACTAATGGAAAACCATCTACGTTACCTACAGCATTTTTTAATGCATCTTTCTTTCCAGTCTTCTTTTTAGTAGATTCTAAACGATCAACATATTTTTTTGTATCTGTAAACTCTAAAGGATCTCCTGAAGTTAACTCTTGATCAAACTCCGTATATTCTCCATCATCAAATATCATTTTAAAATATTGATCTGGATCAATTCTTAAATGATATTCATCAACAGGACTTACAAAATTGTTTTCTTCAAGTTCTAATTTATCTAAAATAACACCAGATGGTGTTTTATACCAAATACCATCTGGTGTGTCTTTTTTTTCTTGCGTAGGTGTTGTTACACCATCTTTTGTTCTCTTAAACCAACCCATAATTAGATTATTAAGCTATTGTAATATCATTATTTAAATAAACATCTTGAATTGTATTTAACAACTCAACACCTTCGTTCATTGGTCTTTGAAAGGCTTTTCTTCCAGAAATTAATCCTTGCCCACCAGCTCTTTTATTAATTACTGCAGTTTCAACAGCTTCAGCTAAATCTGACGCACCACTTGAAGCTCCTCCAGAATTAATCAAACCATTTCTTCCCATGTAACAGTTAGCTACTTGGTATCTACATAAATCAATAGGGTTATCAGAAGTTAATTCTGAATATACATTTGGATGAGTTTTTCCAAAGTTAATTTCTGTATATCCACCATTTAATGTTGGCATTTTTTGTTTAATAATATCAGCCTGAATGGTAACTCCTAAATGGTTTGCTTGAGCAGTAATGTCTGTAGCAGTATGATAATCAACTCCATCTTTTTTGAAATCACTATTTCTTAAGTAACACCATAAAATAGTTGCCATACCTAATTCGTGAGCTCTTTCAAAAGCTTCAGCTATTTGAACAATTTGTTGTTCACTTCCTTCAGATCCAAAATAAATTGTTGCTCCTACAGCTGTTGCTCCTAAATTCCAAGCTTCATCAACAGATCCAAAAGGAATTTGATTAAAAGATGCTGGGTAACTTAAAAACTCATTATGATTTAGCTTAACTATAAAAGGAATTCTGTGCGCATATTTCCTAGATACAGAACCTAACACTCCAAATGTTGAAGCTACTGCATTACAACCTCCATCAATGGCTAATTTAACAATGTTTTCAGGATCAAAATAAATTGGATTTGGTGCAAAAGATGCTCCTCCTGAATGCTCAATACCTTGATCTACAGGTAAGATTGACATATAACCTGTATTTGCAAGTCTTCCATTCCCGTATAAAGATTGTAAACTCTTTAAAACTTGAGGACTTCTATTTGTATTAATAAAAGCATCTTCAACAAATGTAGATGATGGTAAGTGTAACATATCTTTAGATATTGTTTTACACTCATGAGATAGTAACGTTTGAGCTTTTGCTCCTAATAATCCTTCAACTTTATTAATAAAAGACATGTTTTGCAATTTTATTATTGATAATAATTTTATTCCTATTTTAAAATGTACAAAAATACATTTTTTTTTCTAAATGATACTTAAAACATTGATTACCTTAATCTCTCTAAAGATTTAAGTAAATCTACATCTTTTTTTATACCTCTATTTGCCAAAAAAACTAAAGTTACAGTTACAATAGGTGCATAAAAGGAATATAAATATAACAATTGAATGTCCTTTAAAACATAAGTATTTTCTATAAAGGAAATTAAATGATTAGAATTAACATATATAAAAAGTATATAGCCTAACAGCAAAACATATAATAACTTTCCTAATCGAGATTGAAAACTAAGCTTTTTAAACATAAAAACAACAAACAATATTGCTATAAGAATAAAAGATAAAAAAAATGACACAGGGAAACTCCAATCAAACCCCTTTAAAACAGTAGAGTTTAATGTTAAATTATTTTGATAAAGTAACAACTCTTCTCCAGTAACTAGATCAAACGAAGCAAAAGGGAAAAAGAATGATAGCGATAGTACAACAAATGCTAGTCCTAAATAAACGGTTTGAATACGTTGAATCATAATAATAATTTTAAACAAATTTTTGGATACAAAAATAATGTTTAAATTATATTTTTAAAGAATTAAAAAAGGAGAAAAATAACTTTTTAAATAAAAAATAAATCTTTTACCTAAAAAATTACCAAATCATGAATATTATTTGTAAAATTGTTTAATAATTAAGTCACAACATTTTATTTTATCAGTATCCAAAGTTTTAAATTAATTTAATCTTTATATTGATAACCTATCTATTTGAAACAATCTACAAAAATATTAACATTAACTTACTATAATAAATGTCTGAAAACGATATAGAATTATTTCGTAAAAAGAAAGTTGCGGAGCTAAAAGAAATAGCTAAATCTTTAGGTATTAATAAACTTGAAGGTCTAAGAAAACCTGAAATTATTGAAAAAATAACAAGTTTTAATTCTAAAAGTGACATCTCCACAAACAAAACAAAATTATCGGTTGAAAATAAAAGCATAACAACCACAACCAACACTGAGGAAAAAACTAAACCTACTCGAAAAAGACTTAGGGTGGTTAAAGAAATTAATAACGATAAGGATGTTAGACCTAAAGAAGTTTCTTCAATAAACAAATTAGAAGAAAAAACAGAATCAAGAGAGAAGCAAGTTGAATCAAAACAAATTCAACAAAAAACAAAAGAAAAATCTCCTGAAAGAAATAGTAAACCTATTGGTAATACAACAAATACAAACCAAAAAAATCCAAACTTTAACAACAACCAAAACGCAAATAGGAAAAATCCAAACCATAAAGATTACAGAAACCCTAATCAAAAAAAGAAAGACCCTGCTGAAGTTCATGGATATAATTTTGATGGTATAATTACAAATGAAGGTGTTTTAGAAATTATGCCTGATGGTTATGGTTTTTTAAGATCATCAGATTATAACTACTTATCTTCTCCTGATGATATTTATGTATCTCAATCTCAAGTTAAAATCTTTGGGTTAAAATCTGGTGATACTGTAAGAGGGACACTAAGACCTCCTAAAGAAGGAGAAAAATTTTTTCCCCTTTTAAAAGTTGAATCGATTAACGGAAGAACACCTTCCTTTACAAGAGATAGAGTCCCTTTTGATTACTTAACTCCATTATTCCCAGACGAAAAACTTAACCTTACAGGACATTCGAAATCTACAATGTCTACAAGGGTTATGGATTTATTTGCACCAATAGGTAAAGGACAAAGAGGTTTAATTGTAGCTCAACCTAAAACAGGAAAAACGGTTTTATTAAAAGAAGTAGCAAATGCAATATCAGCTAATCATCCTGAATGCTATTTAATAATACTATTAATAGATGAAAGACCTGAAGAAGTAACAGACATGGCAAGAAGTGTAAATGCGGAAGTAATAGCATCTACATTTGATGAACCAGCAGACAGACACGTTAAGGTTGCTAACATCGTTTTAGAAAAATCTAAACGAATGGTTGAAAGTGGACATGATGTAGTAATATTATTAGACAGCATCACTCGTTTAGCAAGAGCTTATAATACGGTTTCTCCTGCTTCAGGAAAGGTCCTTTCTGGAGGAGTTGATGCGAACGCCCTACATAAGCCTAAAAGATTTTTTGGAGCTGCACGAAAGATAGAAAACGGTGGTTCTCTTACTATTTTAGCAACAGCATTAACTGAAACTGGATCTAAAATGGATGAAGTAATCTTTGA
This sequence comes from uncultured Flavobacteriales bacterium, assembly GCA_943845485.1. The sequence continues at coordinate 12,399 of CALTNV010000131.1, forward strand.
AGAATTTAAAGGTACTGGAAATATGGAACTTCAATTAGATAGAAAGATTGCAAACCGAAGAATATATCCTGCTATTGATATTTTATCATCTGGTACAAGACGTGAAGATTTATTAATGGATAAAGACACCCTACAAAGGGTTTGGATATTAAGAAAACATTTAGCTGACATGAATCCAATTGAAGCAATGGAATTCTTAAAATCTCAAATGAGAGGAACTAAAGATAATAATGAATTTTTAATAAGTATGAACGGATAAGCATCAGCTAAATATGAAAAATCATTTTAAAACAGGTTTAGTTACTGCTTTACTAAACATTTTAGTAATTACAATATTAAATATATCAGGTTTTTTAGATGGAGATAATAGCAATTATTTAATTTTCTCTTCTACTTCACTTTTTTTATTAGTAGGGATTTTCAGCACCATTCAAAAATCAATTATAGATGGAAATACTAATACAGAAACACTTCCAAACTTTAAGGTTGGTTTAAAACCTGTATTGTTTTTTTTATTAGCCACACTAGCTTCACTATTCATCTACTTAAAACAAATTAACCCTGAATGGATACCAAATAAGAATAGAGAAAATGCTGAAAAAAGCATAAAAGAAAATCCTTATGATGCATGGGTTTTAAAACATCCAAGGTTAGCTGAAGATAAAAGTAAAGAGGAATATGAAGACGACTTTTTAAAAAGTAGCCAAAATATAGTATCCCTTAAATTTGGTTTTCCTGTAATTTCAATAATATTATTAATCTTAAGCGTCATATATAGCTTTTTTGCATCAATATTAATTACAAAAGTTGTAATAAAACAAAAATAAATTTGGGTAGCTAAAATAAAGTACCTAACTTTGTGCAACGAATTATAAAGGTCTGGTAGTTCAGTTGGTTAGAATACCTGCCTGTCACGCAGGGGGTCGCGAGTTCGAGTCTCGTCCAGACCGCAAAAAGCATCACTTTTAAGTGATGCTTTTTTAGTTCAATAAAACACTTTATTTTCTGCCTAAAAAGTAATGATTATTAATATCCAATATTTAATAGTTCATCATCATAAATAAGCTTAAGTTTGGAATAAGTATCAAAAAACAAACCAGTAGTTAACAATACTATATAAATAAATTGTCCTGCAATGAAATATAGTTTAAACAAGACTCCATTACTGAGATACATCATTATTCATTACAAAATATAAAGTAGTCTTAAATATACCATTAGAGCTAATCATCATTAAGTAATATTTAGTGTTTTATTTAGAGATATTTGAAAAAAAATATTAAGATAACAAAACTCCAATAACCTAGATTACTACAATAAAAAAATTACGTAATAATAAATAAGCTCTTAAAGAAGTACCACTGTTTAAATAATTATTTTTTAGAAAGACATACTAATTAGTCCGAATATTTACTTAAAATGTTAATTTAATTTAAGCTAATTAATAACAATATATTGAATAGTAATAACATTAACTTTTAATTATTGACAGTATCTATGATAATGTGAATAATGAAACATCTTTAATACAAACAAAAAAATAAAAAGCTTTTATCACTAAATTACTTTCCAATGTAAACCTAACCTTATTTCATTTTTCAACCTTATTAATACCTACTATTAAGTTACCTAAATATCTTTATCATAAAAAATCACCGATAATTAAATAATATATAAAAAAAATCAGCGTTTTAAGGTATTAAACAGTCCTATTCATTAAATATTTAGCAATTTCTGCTAAGGCTTGCTTAGATTTATTATGAACACTTACCTTGTTTAAATGAACTATTGCCTTATCATAAAATTCATCCATTACATCTTCAGCTATTTTTTTAACGTTAAAACGATTGTAAAAGTCAGTAACTTTCTCAACCTTTAAACTATTATCTTCTAATGTTAACAGATTATCTAATTCATTTTTATCACCTAATTCAAAAGCTTTAAGTAATAAGAAAGTCTTTTTATTCTCTATTATATCCCCACCAACTTGTTTACCAAAATCAGCAGCAGCATAAACATCTAATATATCATCTTGAATTTGAAATGAAATACCTATATTTTTCCCAAATTCATAAATATGATATTTATCCTCTTCTGAAGCATCACCTATTATTGCACCAAGCTTTAATGCAGCACCAAGTAAAACAGCTGTTTTTAAAGTAATCATTTTAACATAATCATGAACAGTTACATCTTCAGACTCTTCAAAATCCATATCATATTGCTGACCTTCACAAACTTCAATAGCCGTGGTGTTAAATAAATCCATTACAGGAACAATATGTTCAGAAGACAAGCCTTTTAAAAGTTGTTGATAACTCTTAATTAATAAAGCATCTCCAGAAAGTATACCAACATTTAAATTCCATTTTGTATGAACTGTTTCTTTCCCTCTTCTAAGAGGAGCTTTATCCATAATGTCATCATGAATTAAGGTAAAATTATGAAAAGATTCAATTGCTAGAGCCTGATTTACAACCTTTTGAACATCATTCTTAAACATTTTATAAGCAAGAATAACAAGGGTTGGCCTAATTCTTTTTCCCCCTAAAGTCATAATGTACCTTAATGGATCATATAGTTTTTTAGGTTCTGAAGGAAAAGAAAGTTCGTTAAAATAATCTTCTAAAAGATTTTTGTGATTATTTATAGTTTCCATACTATAATTCGTTTGTAAATTCATTAATATCTGTATCAAGCGCAATATCTTCTTCTTTCAAAGGTTCTTCAACAAAGGGGTCTTTAAAGTTTTTTGTAGTTAAGTTTTTTTCAAAACTTAAAAGTAGTGATGGAAGTAAAACTAAATTAGTAAACATTGCAACGATTAATGTTATTGACACAAGAAAACCTAAAGCAAAGGTACCTCCAAAATCAGAAACCATAAACACTCCAAAACCAAAATATAAGATAATAGAAGTATACATCATACTAACTCCTGTCTCATTTATTGCATTTAATACAGATTGTTTAATATTCCAATTTGTTAATTTTAACTCTTGTCTATATTTAGCTAAATAATGTATAGTATCATCAATAGAAATACCAAATGCAATACTAAAAACTAGTATTGTAGATGGTTTTAAAGAAATTCCTAAATACCCCATTAACGCGGATGTAAAAATTAAAGGAACTATATTAGGAATGAGTGAAATTAAAACCATCCTTATACTTTTGAAAAGGAATGACATCATAATTGCAATCACACAAATAGCAAGTAATAGAGATGTAAATAAGTTTTTAACAAGATATTTTGTACCTTCCACATAAACCACAGAAGCACCAGTTAAATCAATAGAATATAAACTGTTTTTTAATGTATTAATTACTGTACTATCACTCATACCTGCTTTTAAGATTCTTCTAGATAATTTCCTTTCATTAAGTTTTATAAAATTAACAACTTCATCTTTTTCTGCTTGAGAAGAAGCTATTTCATAAGAATAAACTAAACTATCAATCACTTTTCTATTAGGATTAAAAATATTTTCAGCTTTTCTTTGAAGGGAAGAAACAATTGAGTCCATATCATGGGTTCCAATATCTTTAATTTGAAGTGTAATCCTAGCTACAGTTTCAGTAGAATCAATAAAGGTTGAAGCTATATCTTTAGCATTGTTGTCAGATTCAAACTCACCACTATTATTTGAGATATAATCACTAAAAAAAGAACTTTCATTCTTATTAATCATTGCATACTCAAGTTCTTCTCCTTTATAGAAAGCTTGTCTAGAAAACTTAACACCATCAACAATAGATAATGACCTTGAGAACTCATTATAAAGCTTTAATGAATCTTGAAGTTTATTAATTTTTTCCAGGGTAGATAATTTAGTTACCTTACCATTATCGTTTGTATAAATGGCAATTTCAAAAGGCATTACTCCATTAAAATTCTTTTCCATAGTATACAAGTTCTCTTTCAATACGTCAGTTTCAGGTATATCATCTACAAAACTACCTGTTACCTTAATTAAAGACAAACCATATAAGCCAACAACTACTACAAGTAAAGCAGTAACATAAATTTGTTTTCTTTTATGTGATACAATAAAAACAAGTTTACTCATTAAAAAATTAACCCATTTTCTGTCAAGATGTTTTGTATGCTTAGCTTTGGGTGCTGGTAAAAAACTAAATAATGAAGGTATAATTAATATAGACAAAAAGAACACCAATAAAATACAAATTGAAGCAACAATACCAAACTCAATTAAAATAGCACTTTGAGTAAAAATAAATGTTGCAAAACCTAATGAAGTAGTTAAGTTGGTTAAAAAAGTAGCATTTCCTATTTTAATGATTACCCTTGCCAATGACAAAGCTTTATTACCATGTTCTTTTTTACATTCAGATTGATATTTATTGATTAAATAAACACAATTTGGTACTCCAATTACAATAATTAAAGATGGTAAAAGCCCTAATAAAGCAGTAATTTCATAATTAAACAAACCAATAACACCTAATGACCAAACAACACCAATTGCAACAACCAATAATGAAAAACCAACAACTTTTAAATCTCTAAAAAAGAAGAAAAGTAAAAAAGCAGTAATTAATATTGAAAGTGCTACAAAAACATTTAACTCTTTTTTAATCCTTTCGGTAACAGTTACTCTAATATAAGGAAAACCAGATGCAATTAACTCAACGTGCTCTTTAGAGAAATCATCAATTGTAGCTTGGAAATCTTTAATTAAATTCCCCCTTATTTTTGAATTAAATACGTCATTATTTACAAAAACCATCATTAAACTAACAGCTTCTATATCCTTTCCTAAACTAGTATCTGAATATACTAGTCCTTTGTAAAAAGGGTAACTTCTTATTTCTTTCTTTACACTATCAAGTTCAGTCTGGGTTGATGGAAAAACATCAATAATTGGACTAAAACCAAAATTTTTAGTAGAATCATTACTTGTTAACTTATACAAGTTAACTTCAGAAAAAACAGAATCTATAGCAGATAGCTCTGTTTTTTTATGAACTGCTCCTTCTTTTACCAAGGTTGTAACAGTTAAAGATCGAATTTCCTCACTTAATTCTTTCCAAGCTTTAAAATTATCTATTTGATATAAACTATCTGTTGGTATTGAAACTACCATGATATTACCATCTAACCCAAAATGGCTTTTAAATTTTTCATAAGTAACAGCAACAGGATCATCGTCAGGCATAAGTTTAGCAACTTTATAGCTTAACTGTAACCTAGTAGCAGCTATATAAGCCATAAAAACTGTAACAATACCTATAAAAATTAAAATTGAAATTCTATTTCTAAGTATAAATCGTGCTATGAAAGCCCACATAGTTTTATTTTTTAAGATAATAACTTGCAAAGAAACAAATTTTTAGCCCATTTATAAGGAAATAATTAAGCTAATTTGTTAAAATAAATCATTTTTTTTGTAGTATAATACGCAATTTTGAAAATGAATATTGATATTTGAATAAAAAAATATCGAAGCATTAAAATTCATATCATTAAAAAAAATTATTAATGGCCTACTAATTGGCACTTCATTTTTATTATCTAAGATAATAAAAGAACCTATCCTGTTTGGATCTCCTATTGCTGCGTCTTTTGAACCTACAACGGCTTGTAATTTATCATGCCCAGAATGTCCAAGTGGATTAAAACAATTTACTAGACCAGAGGGGAATTCTAAAATAGATATTTTTCAAAAATTTATACAGCAAAACTTTAAAAGTTTATTCTTAATCAATTTTTATTTTCAGGGAGAACCATTTATTCACCCTAATATTATTGAGATGATTTCTTATGCAAACAAATATAAAATAATCACATCAACATCAACAAATGGTCATTTTATAACAGAAAAAAAAGCTGTAGATATTATTGATAGCGGATTAAAAAAAATTATTATTTCAATTGACGGAACTACTCAAGAAACCTATGAAAAATACAGAATAAATGGGTCATTAAAAAAAGCAATACAAGGAGTAAAAAACATTGTTAAAGCTAAAGAAAATAAAAAATCAAAATACCCTAAAGTATATATTCAGTTTTTGGTTGTAAAACCTAATCAACATCAAATTAATGATATAAAAACATTAGGAAAAGATTTAAAAGCTAATAAGGTAACTTTAAAAACTGCACAAATCTATGATTTTGAAAATGGAAATGAATTAATTCCAACAATAGAAAAATACTCAAGATACAAAAAGTTAAAATCAGGAAAATACAAGATCAAAAACCCTCTTAAAAATGAATGTTGGAGAATGTGGAGCTCTTTTGTTAGTACTTGGGATGGAAAAATAATTCCTTGTTGTTTTGATAAAGATGCAACAAAAGAAATGGGAAACTTACAAAATAAAAACTTTAAATCAATCTGGAAAAGTAAACCATATCAAAATTTCAGAAAGCAGATTTTAATCAATAGAAATAAAATTGACATTTGTAACAACTGTACTGAGGGTACAAAAACTTTTAAATAATTATGAATAAAAGATATATTATGTTTTTCAGCATCATCTTTATAATTTTAGCACTTATAGAGTTTTATATTTACAAAGCTGTTAAACCAATTATTACAAGTAGTAAATACTCAACTATTTACTGGATAATTTATATCCTGTTTTTAGGAGCAAGTATTTTTTCATTTATATACCTTTTATATTCTTCGGTAATTTTTATGATACTACACCAAAAACAAAACTACACAATTTAGTACTTGGATTAAGTGTAACATTGTTTTTTACCAAAAGTATTTTTGTTTCTGTTATTTTCATAGAAGATATTATTCTATTTATAAAATATATTTTTGATAAAACAGTATCAATGCTGAAAACAAAAGAACATATTCACTATCCTTCTCGTAAAAGATTTATTACTCAAGTTGGTATAGGTATAGCTAGTATACCATTTGCTTCTTTCTTATATGGTATTACATCTGGAAAATACAACTTTAATGTAAAGAAAAACAAGCTAGCCTATAAAAACCTCCCTAAATCATTTGACGGTTTTAAAATTATACAAATTTCCGATTTTCATGCTGGTAGTTTTGATGACTATAATGAAGTGAAAAGAGGTTTACAAATGATAAATCATCTTGATGCAGATGTTATTTTGTTCACAGGTGATTTAGTCAACAATTTAGCAGATGAAGTAACGCCATATATTTCTATTTTTAAAGATTTAAAAAGTAAATACGGTAACTACTCTGTAACTGGAAACCATGACTATGGTGAATATGTCCCTTGGAATTCTCCAAAAGAAAAAACAAAAAACTTTGAAAAGTTAATAGAACAACACAAAAATATGGACTTTAATCTATTAATGAATGAAAACATATCCATTAACAAAGGAGAAGATAAAATCATCATAGCAGGAGTTGAAAATTGGGGAAAACCTCCTTTCCCACAAAAAGGTGATTTAGATATTGCCTTAAACAATGTGCATAAAGATGATTTTATTGTTTTGATGTCTCACGATCCAAGTCATTGGAATGAAAAAGTTATCCATCACCAAAAAAATATTGAATTAACATTAAGTGGTCATACACACGGAATGCAAATGGGAGTTGATATTCCTGGCTTTAAATGGAGTCCTGTAAAATACAAATACGCACAATGGGCAGGGATTTATAAAAATGTAAAGCAATACTTATATGTGAATAAAGGATTTGGATTTATAGGTTTTCCTGGAAGAGTTGGAATGTGGCCAGAGATAACTGTGATTGAACTTAAACACGAGCAAAATGCTTAAAAAATTAATATTATTCATTTTATTTTCTCTAACTGTACTAATTTATTATGTTAGTTATCATCAAGGTAATAACTTAGAACTATTAAGCTATCAAATAATCCCCAATTGGTATGTAGCTTCTATTTTAGGTAGAGTAATACCAGGGTTAATAATTTTTAGTTTTTTACAGATTTTAATACCTCATAAAAACTTTTTTTTAAAAACTTTTTTCATATTAACACTCATTACTCTATGGGCTGTATCCATTAAATTAAACTTAGACTCAACAATTTTAAGTAAAAACCTATTAAAAACAAACATTCAGACCCTCTTACCTATTTACACGCTTATTTTAAGTATTGCTTTGGTTTTTAAAAAAAATTAAAATCAAAAAATGCGTTAATCACTTTTATTATAGTAAGCACTGCAATAACTTACTCTTTTATAAGCACACCACTATTTATTGAGGATTTTGAAAAAACTTCAATTATTAAAAATATATCTAACAACAAAACCCTTAATAATAAATTAAATAAAAACTTAATTATTTATGCTAGCACAACCTGTCCTCATTGCTATAGAGCAATATTAAAAACATACTTAACTGTTAAAAACAATTCTTTTAAAAATCAAATTGTAGTTAAGTTTGTTGAAGATAAGGAAAGAGTTGAAGCATATTTTGAATATATAAATGTTAACTTTGATTTTGAAATCATCAACAGAAATGATTTTATTAAAGAAAACGGACTTAGCTTTCCTTCATTTTTTTTAGTTAATAATAAAAACGAAATCATAAATTACTGGAAAGCAGAAAATTACAATTATTATACTCTAGAAAATTTAAATCAAACAGCTATCCTATCAAATAAATGAAAAAAGTATTAATTATTCGTTTTAGTTCAATTGGAGATATTGTTCTTACCACTCCTGTTATTAGAAACTTAAAAAACAATGGTTACGAAGTTCATTACATCACAAAAAAACAATTTAAAACGGTCATTGAAAATAATCAATATATTGATAAGTTACATTTAATTGACGATGTAAACACCTTAGGTAAAACAATAAAAATCTTAAAAAAAGAATGTTTTGATTACATTATTGACTTACATAATAACTTCAGAAGCTTTAAAGTGAAAAAAGCATTAAGGGTAACATCTTATTCATTTAATAAATTAAACTTTAGAAAATTAATATTGGTAAGAACAGGTATAAATATTATGCCAAAAAAACATATTGTAGATAGATACTTAGACACTTTAAAACGTTTAAATATTAAATTGGATGATAAAGGCTTAGATTACAATATTCCTCTAAAGGATTACTTAGATTTAAGTAAAAATTTACCTGAAAAATTTATTTCAAATTTTGTTAGCTATGTAATAGGTGGAACTTACCAAGGTAAAAGGATGCCAGCTGATAAAATAGTAGAAGTCATAAATAATTCTAATGCTAACTTTGTTTTATTAGGAGGTAAAGAAGATGTTGAAAACGGTTCATATATTGTAAGAAATGTAAAATCTAAGAATGTAATTTCATTTTGTGGTGAAATTAACTTAAACCAATCTGCATCAGTTATCAAACAATCAAACATCGTTATCACAAATGATACTGGTTTAATGCACATAGCATCAGCATTTCAAAAAAACATAATTTCATTATGGGGATGTACCTCTCCTATTTTGGGAATGAACCCTTACAAAGCTGGTATTAAATCTGTTGAAATTCAACCTAATAATTTAGACAAAAGACCTTGCTCTAAACTTGGGAATAAATGTAAATATCCTAATTGGAAATGTGTACACGAATTACCAGAAATAGAAATTATAGAAACAATAAAAAAACTTAGTTTATAAAACTTAATTATCTCCTAAATGCCATTCCGCAGAAGAAGTTTCTGTTTCATATAAAACAACTTTTTGAAGAATAACATAAGTAGGTAAAGCGTTAGTAATTATAGACTGAATAAAAACTACTAAATTTTCTGCGGTTGGTTGAAAAGAAACCTTTTCAAGCTTTAAATAATCTAGTTTAGAAACATGTTCTAAGATTGGTGATTTTTTGTACAACATAGTACAATGGTCAAACCTATCAACAACTAAATTTTTAACTATATTTTTAACATCACCAAAATCAATTACCATTCCGTTATTGGTTTGGTTTAAATCCTCATTAATGTCCCCCTTTAATGTAATAATTAATTTATAGGTATGGCCATGTAAGTTTTTACATTTACCCTCATGCCAATCAAGAGCATGAGCCATTTCAAAATCAAACTTTTTAGTTACTCTTACCAACATAGTTACATCATTTAATTACAAAGTTAATCTATTTTAAAACAGTAATTGAATTTTTAGAAATATAAAAATTTAGAATTTAAAATAAGCTGATAAAAGATAGGTAAACTATAGAGATTATATCATCAAATAGATAAAAACAATATGATTATACAAAATTAAGTAGAAAGTATACCCCATAAAGTTTGATAAATTGAATTAAAAATATGAAATTTGCACAATTAAATTAATTAATAATTAAACCGAGGTTTCGTACCTCAACAATAATTACATTATGGCAACTAAAATTAGATTAGCTAGAGGTGGAAGCAAAAGAAGAGCTTACTACCATATTTCAGTAGCAGATGCACGTTCTCCTCGTGATGGTAAATTCATTGAGAGAATTGGAAACTACAACCCAAACACTAATCCTGCGACTATTGAATTAAATTTCGAAAAAGCTTTAGAATGGATACAAAATGGTGCACAACCTACAGATACAGTTAGAGCTATTTTATCTTACAAAGGTGTTTTATACAAAAATCACTTATTAAATGGAGTAAAAAAAGGAGCTTTAACAGAAGTACAAGTTGAAGAAAAATTCAATCTTTGGTTAGCTGAAAAAGAAGGTAAAATTACTGCAAAAGCAGACGGTTTATCTAAAGCAGAAGCAGAAGACGCGAAGAAACGTTTAGCTGCAGAAGTTGAAGCAAACAAGAAAAGAGAAGAAGCAATTGCTGCTAAAAACACTCCAGAAGCAGAAGAAGCTCCAGCAGCTGAAGAAAACACTACTGAAGGTGAAGATACTGCAGAGTAATTAACTATGACTAAAGAAGAAACTTTTAATCTAGGATACATCTCTAAAACAAGAGGTTTAAACGGAGAAGTAGTAGCTTTTTTAGATGTTGATTATCCGGAAGAATATTCAGAATTGGAACTAATGTTTATCGAAATCGATCAAACATTAGTTCCTTTTTTTATTGAAGATATTAAAATCACTAATAGTGGTTTTACTAACTTCAAACTAGAAGATATTGAAACTAATGAGCAAGCTAAGGAGCTTATTAAATGTGGAATATACTTACCCAATCAATTTTTAGCTAAGTTAGAAGAAGATCAGTTTTACTATCACGAGATAGTTGGTTATCAATTAATTGATAACGCTAGTGAACAAACAGCAACTATTAAACAAGTAGTTGAGTATCCAAATAACAAATTATTAGAGGTTAATTATAATAACAATGATATTTTAATTCCTTTTAATGATGATTTTATTGTTTCTATTGACAAAGAAAATAAGCAACTTATCATGAATATCCCTGAAGGATTATTCGATTTGAATTAAATGTCAATTAAACCATTCCTTTTTAAAAAATTCACTATTCATCAAGACAAATGTGCCATGAAGGTAGGTACAGATGGAGTACTACTTCCTTGTTGGGTTCCTAAAGAAATTTTATCAAAATCTAATAATATCCTAGACATAGGTACAGGAACAGGTGTTATTTCACTTATATTAGCACAGAGAAAAGATAACCTATCAACTTCAATAGATGCTTTAGAAATAGATGAGCAAGCAGCTAAACAAGCCTCTTTAAATTTTAAAAATTCTCCTTGGGCTAAGCAAATTAAAATTATAAACAACACTTTAAACAATTACAACCCAAATAAAAAATATGATTTAATAATTAGTAACCCACCATATTTTGAAAATGGATTAAAATCAGAAAAAGAAGTTAAAAACTTAGCTAGACATACTGATAGTTTATCTTTTGAACAATTGATTAAAAATAGTGCGAAACTACAGTTAAACAATGGTTATTTAGCTATTATAATTCCTTATAATAGTTCTAGTAAAATAACAAGAATTGCAACTGAAAATAAGTATATATTGAAATCTCATTGTAAAGTTAAACCTACAAGTCAAAAAGGCTATAAAAGAAGTTTAATGATATTTCAAAAAACAAATTCCGACATAGAGAAGTCTACATCGGAATTAATTATTGAAGATAAAGGTAGACATCAATATTCAGATGACTATATCGACCTTACGAAAGATTTTTATCTAAAGATGTAATTATTTTTTCTGAATAATTGCTCTTATCATAAAAATTATACCGACTAAAATGAAGGGTATACTTAGCATTTGTCCTTGGTGAAGTGCATAATTATTTTCCCATGACTCTTGAACTTCTTTAAAATTTTCAATAATCAATCGAGCTGTGAAAATTAACACCAAAAATAAGCCAAAAATAAATCCCTGTTTATTTTTAAAAATTGTTTTTAAGTATAAATAATATAGTGTTATAAATGAGATCAAATATGCTATTGCCTCATATAATTGAGCAGGATGCCTAGGTTGAAAAACTTTTTCTCCAGTTGTTGCATCAATATCATAATAATCTTTAAAGTAAAACGCCCAAGAAACATTTGTAATAGAGCCAACAATTTCTTGATTTAACAAATTACCAATTCTGATGAAAAAAGAAGCTAAAGCAACAACAATCACAACCTGATCTAAAGTGAATAGCATTGATTTTTTAGTCACTTTTTTTGAATAAAAATAAACAGCTATTAAAATACCTATTGCAGCACCATGAGACGCTAGTCCACCTTCCCATATTTTAAAAATGCTTAAAGGGTGAGAAAAATAACCTTCTATTATCAACCTTCCACTGGCGTCAAATTCATCCCAATATGGACCATAAAAAAACACGTGACCTAATCGAGCACCAATGATAGTTCCAGCCATTACATAGTATAAAAGCTTATCCATGGCTTCATCAGAAAAACCATCTTTTTTATACATCTTAGATACTATTTTAAACCCTAAGAAAAAAGAAATAGCAAAGAATAAACCATACCACCTTACAGGTAAAAAATCAATAATAGTAGGAGATACTTGCGTAAAGTCTACAATAAATAAATTTGTCATAGTAATTTAATTTAATTTAAATGTAGCAGTATTTTTAGTATCATCTAAAATTGCTGTATAAGTTTTTTGATTGTTCTTAAACAGAAATCTATTCTTTTGATCTATAAATTTATCAGTAAATAAATTAGTATAAAATTTTAATTCTTTTACCTTACTTGTTTTTTTTGACTCAAAGTAAATATAATAGTCATGTTCATTTTCAAATTCGAAACCCAAGTAGTTCATATCTATAACTTGGCTATTTGAAGTTAATTTAAACTTATCTTTAAAAAAAGTAGCCATTTGATTATGTGATGGCTCCTCTTCAAATTCGATCTCTTCTTTTAAATCATCAGCAAAAACATGAACTGACAATTGAAAAGTTTTTGTTTCTGCATTTCTTTCTAACTCAAAAGTAGAAACGTGATAAACATGAAAAAAAACAGTAATTAATGATACTAAAATAAATCTCATCTATTTCTATTTTTGAAGTTGCATTGAATTCTGACGACTTCTACTATTAGCTTTGTAAACTTCAAACCTAGATGGCTCGTTTTTTTCTGGCCAATAATTATTGTCTCTATCAACATCTGCAGTTTCTAAATTTCTGTCCAATTCAATTTCCTTGATTACCTTTGAAAACATAAACACTTTAGTAAAAAAAGTATTGTTTTTAGCCCATACTTCAACTGGTAGTCTAATCTCTTCAGAAGTTCCATCAGTGAAAGTAAATGTAAGTAAAATCGGCATTACTAAGCCTCCTTTATTTTGAAAAGTAACCTCATAAAAATTATCTTGAGCCTTAATCGCATTTAATTCCTCTTCAGATAAACTATTAAAAAATGCTTCTTCTCTATCTTGATCTCTATCAGAGATAAAATATGGATCATATTTATTATTATAAAAATCATAAACTACAGGATTTTCATCAGCATAAGTAGGAGCTTTACTTTTTTCGTAAGTTGATTTAACTTTCTCTTCTATATCCTCATCTTTAAGTCTTTTAAGCTCCATATCATCAATATTTTTCATTGATGAGACTTGCATCCAGTTTACATGATCAATTGAAATATCAACATTGTCGGTTGTATAAAACCAACCTCTCCAAAACCAATCTAAATCAACAGCAGATGCATCTTCCATAGTTCTAAAGAAGTCAGCTGGTGTTGGATGTTTAAAAGCCCAACGCTCAGAATATGTTTTAAATGCATAATCAAATAACTCAGGTCCCATAACTGTTTCTCTTAATATA
>CALTNV010000132.1 GCA_943845485.1 uncultured Flavobacteriales bacterium
GGAGATGTTCCTAAAACATATGCGGATGTGGGTGAATTAGTAAAAGATTATAAATATTCTCCAAGTACAAATATTAAGTCTGGTATTCAAAGTTTTATTAAATGGTTTAAAAAATATTATGAAGTATAATAAAATATATAAAAATCCACTTTTAGCAGTCGTATTCTTATTTCAGATTAAAATTATAAGAACCTTAGTGAGCGATGCTGTTTTTTATAAAATTGTCTACTTCCTCAGGACTTGGAGTTTTTTGAATTTAAAAAAACCAACAACTTTTAATGAAAAAATAAATTATTTAAAACTTAATGATAGAAGACCAGAATTAACTGACTTAGTAGATAAACACTCAGTAAAAGAAATTATTAGAAAAAAAATTAAAGATAATATATTGATACCCACATTAGGGGTTTATGAAAAATATAATGATATTGATTTCAACGACTTACCCGAATCATTTGTTATAAAATGCACACACGACTCTGGTAGTGTGTGGGTTATCGAAAATAAAAGTGAAATTAATCATGATTTGTTATCTAAAACAATAAAATCTAACTTGAATAAAAACTATTTTTGGTTATCGAGGGAATGGCCATACAAAAATGTAATTCCAAAAATATTGATTGAAAAAAAAATTGGTTCTAAAAAATCATTACTAGATTATAAGTTTTATTGTTTTAATGGTTTAGTCAAGTTTATTCATGTAGATATTGATAGATACACTAATCATTCCAGAAACATATATGATGTAAGTTGGAATTACTTAAATATGTCAATAGAGTATCCTACCAATTCAAGCAGAAAGATTAATAAACCTAAAAACCTAAAACATATGATCGATATAGCCAGTTCTTTATCTGTTAATCATAAATTTGTAAGAGTTGATTTATTTAATGTAGAGGACAAAATATATTTCGGGGAATTAACTTTTCATCACGGAGCAGGTTACGAAAAATTTACACCAGAAAGATATAATACAATATTTGGAGATTCTATAAATTTATAAATATGAAAATAGCTTTTTTAGGAGATCTACTTTTGAGTGGCAAATATTGTTTGAAAAATTTAAAATACAACGATCCCTTTAACCAAATTAGTGATTATTTACATGGTTTTGATTTAGTAGTCGCTAATTTAGAGAGCCCACTAACTGCAAGAGATGAAAGTAGTACATTTAAATCGATGCATCTTAGGTCAAATCCAGTAAATATAAAGTTGTTAAAAAAGCTTAATATTACATTGGTGAATCTATCGAATAATCACATCTATGATTTCGATGAAATAGGACTCAATGATACTATCGATTTACTTAAAAAAAATAATATTGATTACTTTGGTGTTAATGGTGTAGATTATATTTACAATAATTCTTTGTGTTTTAGTGGTTTCACATGTTTTTCCGCTAATGGTAATAATTATTTCACAAAAAAAGATAAAGGTTTAAGACCATTAACTTTATCTCTAGTAAAAGATAAACTAGACTTAAATAAAAGAAATAATTATTTTTCAGTTTTAAGCTTTCATTGGGGACAAGAATACACAAACTATCCGGATGAAGATCAAATGAGATTAATTGATAAACTCACCAGAAAAAATGACAACTTTTTAATATACGGACATCATTCTCATACTATTCAACCCTATTGCTATGATTTAGATAAAAATATTGCTTATTCGTTTAGTTTAGGTAATTTTTGTTTTGATGAAGTCGTTTCACCTTTTGTTAAAGACTTTAAATTAAAAACACATCCTCTAAACGAAGAAACATTCATTTGGGAAGTGACTTTTGATAATAAAAAAATTATTAATGTAAATCATCTGCCATTAAATACTTCTGAAAAATCAATTAAAATAGATAGTAAAGTAGGAGATAAAATAAATTTTTTAAATAAAGAATTTAGTATTGAAAGTAATTATACTGAAATTCAAGAAAAGCAAATAAAAGAAGTATCTGAATTAAAGTACCAGAAAAAAACTTTTAGATGGTACTTAACTAGATTAAATTATTTTTCTATTGGTTTTAAATTTTTAGTTAAAATAAATAAATATAGATACTTAAAAAAATTTTTAAAGTAATGTCAGATAGTTATGATATAGTTTATATTGGTAATTTCACAGCTGATTTTAATAATGCCGCAAGTTCATTGGTTTTAAATAATGCTAGATTACTAAAGGAATGCGGATATAATGTTTTACTAATTGGAAATACCAAGAATAATATAATAGAGGAAGATTATTTTTATACATTTAAATGTATAAAAATACCATTCAAAAAATCTTTTAAAGATTTTATAGAAGAAAAAACATACATAAGAACTGTACTAAAAAAAAATATTAATTTATCTGAATTAAAATTTTTAATAAGCTATTCTTCACCCATGTTTTCAACCTTTTTATTTAAGATTCAAAATTATATTCATCTTAGAAATAAATCAGTTAAATTTATTTCTAATATTGCAGATTTATCATCAGTTGCACATGGATCTTACATTACTAGACCATTTAGATATTTTGAAAGATTGTTAAGATATTATTACATTAGAAATAATACCGATGGAATTATTGTAGTTACAGATTTTTTAAAAAAACATTTCTCTACGTTTAACAAAAGAATAATAGTTTTGCCACCTCTAAGAAATCAAGAAAATTTTAAGGAGAATATAAGATTTACTAATGATGATGAAATTATTTTTAATTATTCTGGTTTGCCTTTTCCTATCGATGGTAGAAAAGTTAGTAAATCTGCATATAAAGATAGATTAGATTTATTAATTAGTTATTTTTTTGAATTGAAGAAAAAAAATATAACTAATTTTAAATTTGAAATATATGGCATTTCGAAGAATCAATACCTAAAAGTTCGTCCACAAGACAAAGATCTATTAAATCTACTGTCAGAAAATATAATTTTTGGAGGAATCAAAGACCATTTTTTTGTAAAAAAAAAGGTACATGATTCCCATTTCACTATAAATCATAGAGTTTCAAATCAAATGACAAATGCTGGCTTTTCAACTAAATTTGTTGAATCATTTGCTATGAATATACCGGTAATTAATAGCTTGACAGGAGATGTTGAAAAGTATTTAGTTAATGATCAAAATGGTTATATATTTAGTGAAAATGATCATAAGTATAACATATCATTACTTAGTGATTTATTAACGAATTTTAATAGCGGAAAATACTATAAATTAAAACAAAATATCAATAAAGAAGCTTGTTTTAACATAAATAGCTATAAGAGTGAATTAAATAATTTCATGTCTAATCTTTAAATATATGCCTACTAATTTTAACATTCCTATTGTGCTTTTTCTATATAAGAGGTATGATCTTACTCTTAAGATAATCAATAGATTAAAACTCTTAAAACCGACAAAACTCTATTTATTATGGGATGGTGGTAAAACAGCTGAAGAAATTAATATTTTAAATGAACATAAAAAAATTATTGAGAAAGCAATAGACTGGGATTGTGAAATAGTAAAGAAATACCATACTGAAAATGTAGGTATTTTCGGTAACTTAGCTCTCGGTGTGCGATGGGTATTTGAAAGAGAAGATATTGCTATTTTTCTAGAGGAAGATAATCTACCACATTTAGATTTTTTTAAATATTGCCAACAAATGTTAGAAAAATATAAAGCAAATGATAGTGTAATTTGGGTTTGTGGAACTAACTATTTAGAAGATAAATATTCAAAGAATAAAGACCCTTATTTTTTCACTAAACAACTTTTACCATGTGGTTGGGCATCCTGGAGTGACAAGTTTTTAAAATATTATGACCCTTTTTTAAATGAATTTAATGATAGTAAAATTCTAAAAAATAAAATTAAAAAGAGTTATCTAAACAAATGGTTGTTTTATCAACAATATTATAATTTCTCTAAAACAAAATTTAATATTTTAAATAAAAACTATAGATTACTATCCTGGGATTTTCAAATGGCATATACAATTAGGGCAAATAACTTGTTTGGTATAGTGCCTAAGGTAAACTTAATAGAAAATATAGGAGTAGATGATAGATCAACACATGGAGGTAATTCT
>CALTNV010000133.1 GCA_943845485.1 uncultured Flavobacteriales bacterium
TTCTAAATAATAATCTCCACTTTGATCAATAATAATATAATTATTATTTGAATTTTCTACAGGAATATCATTAAAATACCATTGATAATAAGAATAAGGTGAAGTTGTTTTCAATGTATCATTACTTAATATTAAAATTGGCTTTTCTGGTGATAATTTTGCGGAAATTGAAACTGTATCGGATTTATTGATACAACCATAAGAATCAATAACATCTGCAGAATAAAAACCTGAATTATACTCTACATATGATAAACTTTGAACACCTGTATTCCATATGGCGCTATTAACATTCTCAGTGAATTTTAACAGTACGCCGTCATTTTCACAGAAAGAAGTAACTGATTTGTCAATTAAAATAGATCTTGTTGTATGATTTAAAAGTTCAAATGTATTTATCCTTCCTGATCCATATGCTGTATTGTTTTCTTTTTCTCCATAAAAAGACTCCCAGTCTGATGATGACTTGATAGCGGTTAAAACATCTTTATTTGACAAATGACTACATTTTTCTAATAGTAAAGCTATTGACCCTGCTACTACTGGACTTGCCATTGAAGTACCTCCATTTTTAATATGAAGTGAATCTTTCGTGACCGCAGAAGGTATGTTATCTGCTAAATACTTACCATAGCTAACACTTCCAACAGTCATTATATATGTTCCCGATGCAGAAACATCAGGCTTTAATACACCAATCCTGGATGGCCCCCTGCTACTTGCATTACTTATAACTCCATCAGTCCTATCAATAAATTGGAGATTATTTTGAGCATCTATAAAAGTTAAATCTTTTTCAATATTCCCAACTGTAATCACTTCAGGAGAACAAGAGAAACCGCTAACTATGGTTTGATTATTATCAGGCAAAGTGTAATTTACAATATCTGGATAAACTGATAAATCAGGAATTACTTGAATAATATCAGAGGTATTTAAATAATTATTATCTGACCAAAAATCAACTTTTCCCGAACCTATGGTCTCTATTCGATAATTGTAAGTAAGAGAGTCTGGCTCTCGAATAAACACTTGCATTAAAAGCCTCCCATTAATTTCACCTCCATAAAACTCAACATTACCAATATTATTACCAGTAGACAAAACAAGTGGCTTAATTACAGGTTCTCCTCCCGTAATGACTTCTAATAAAGAAACTTCTTCAATTTCACCTCTATCTGCAAAAGTACCATTACTCAAATTTGCACCTATTTTAAAAGACAAATTATTTAAGTGCTCTATATCAATCCAAGCTTCAAAAAAAACACCTGGTTCTCCTACAACATTTAAAGCTTCGTGAGAGAACCAAGTAAAAGTTGAATCTTCAGAAACATTATGTTGTAAATGATAATTTGTTTCTCCTGAATTACCTGCAGCACAAACAACAACACGTCCTTTTTTTTCTGTAATTTTCTGATTAATTAATTGAGAAACATCATCATTATCATCATGAGCTCCTCCATAGGTTCCCAAACTTATATTAATAACACAAGGCATATTTAATCTATCAGCTTCATCAAAGATAAAATCTATTGCTTCATAAATAGTCATCATCCAATTTGGAGAATTCAAGTCATTTTCAACAATAATAAGTTTTGAATCTGGAGCGAACCCTTTAAAATCACCATTCAAATTACCTCTTCCAGAAGTTATTCCTGCAACATTATTACCATGTTCTCCTGATTGATTATAAACCAAGGTTCTATCTGCAATAGATAAACTATCCCAAACTTGACCATATCCATATTTTAAGGGAACAACAGAAGGGTCATCATCATTGGTTTGATCCCATATTTTTAAAATTCTTGTATTCCCATTATCATCAAAGAAATCAGGGTGAGTATAATCAATTCCAACATCTATAACCCCTACTAAAACATTTTCTCCTTTATAAGGATTACTTAACGGAGACTCTCCATTATGAACTTGTTTAGCATGATGAATCAACAAAACGCTATCCGACAATTTCTTAGGCTTATAAAAATTATATGTATTTAATAAATCAGGCACCTCCTTAGTAAAGGAACTTAAATTTAAAACAGGAAAATCAAATACTACAAATTTTTTTGTTGAATAAGCTTCCTTAGCTCCTTTTTTTTGTAAAAGATTAATTTTGTCAGAATCATCTTTATTTACTGGATGCCTAATAACATTTGTACTTCTTAAAGAAAGATTGGTATTAATATTTTCAATAAATATACTTGTTTGACTGTAAGTAACTACTGAGCATAATATTAGAAAATTTAAAAGAAAATACTTCATAAAATTAATTTAATAAAAATCCTTTAAATTAGGAAATGATTCAAGTTGTTTAACATCTCCATTTAATGAAGAAAAGACCATATGTTTTAATCCATTTGAAATAATTATGAAAGGTACATTTAATTTCATATTATATCTTAAGGCTTGATGCAAAACATCCTCCGTTAAATTTATTTTAGGGGCTTTAACTTCAACAATAATTAATGGATTATTTTTTTTATCAAAAACAACCAAATCAGCTCTAAACGGAATATTATTAATTTTAACAAGATATTCAACTCCAATTAAACCTTTTGGATAATTTAAATAATCAATAAAAAAATGAATTAAGTTCTGTCTCACAAACTCTTCAGGAAGAAGCTTAATATATTTCTTTCTTAAAATATCAAAAACAAAAACATCTTTATCCACCCTTTTTAATTTAGGCTTAAACTGTGGTAGTTTTAATTTAGGAAATCTTATTTTTGTGTCTAAAGTCATTTAAATATGCAATTTGATCAATTAATTAGAGACATACAACATAAAAAGTATCAACCAATATATTTATTACAAGGTAATGAACCTTACTATATTGATAAAATTGAACATGCTATTTCTGAAAATATTTTGGAAAATCATGAAAAGGATTTTAATTATAGTGTTTTATATGGAAAAGATTTAGAAACTAACACTATTTTACAACAAGTTAAAAAGTTTCCTTTAATGGCAGATGTTAACATCACCATTATTAAAGAAGCTAAAGACTATAAAGATATTGATGAGTTACTTAGCTATCTTCAAAACCCATCAAAAACTAGCATACTAGTGATTTGCTACAAAGATGGTACAATCAGAAAAAACAGCACTATAGCCAAAGCAATTATTAAAAATGGTATCATATTTAATTCCGAAAAGGTAAAAGACTACAAACTGCACTCATGGATTATTGATTTATGTAAAAAATTACAAATTAAGATTTCTAACAATGACGCACACTTACTAGCAGAACACTTAGGAAATGATCTCAATAAAATTGAAACAGAATTTAAAAAGTTAAAAATTGCTATTCCAAACTTAACAGAGATTGATAAAAACATTATTGAAACCCATATAGGAATTAGTAAAGATTATAATGTTTTTGAATTACAAAAAGCATTATCTGAAAGAAACCATAATAAGGTGATGAAAATTGTTAACTATTTTAGTAAAAATGAAAAAAAACAACCTTTACCAATGGTGTTAGCTTTTTTGTATGGCTATTTTAGTAAAATCATCATCTATCAGTATAACACTAAAAAAACAGATGCTGAGTTATGTAAATTATTAGGAGTTGCTCCATACTTTTTAGATGATTACAAAAAAGTAGCTAAGACTTACAAAGCAAGAAAAACAGTTGAAATCATATCTTTACTAAGAGAATATGACATGAAGTTTAAAGGTGTAAAAAATGGCTCTGCTAATCAAGGGCAATTGTACACTGAGTTATTTAGTAAAATTATTTTTTAAATAGATTTACATCTATCATATTTTCACAAAAAAAATATTCATCTTTTTGTTTATTAGAACAAACTACAAATGTTTTATTTTGACCTAATTCTTCTTTAATTAAGGTTTTATACCAAAGTATGCCTTCATGATCTAAATTAGAGGTTGGCTCATCTAAAAACACACATTGTACATCACTTAATATTGCAAAAGCTAATTTAACTCGCTGCTTCATACCTGAAGAATACTCCTCAATAGGCTTATTTAACCCTTTTTCTAATTGAAGTTTTTCTGCAATATCAGAAACCTTTAGACCAGGTAAAAAAGATTTAAATTGCCTATGAAAACGTATTGCATCTTTCAAAGTATAAGCTTCTGGTAATGTTGTAATGGGAGTAGATATAGCAATCTTTTGATATAACTTTTCTGGTGTAATAATTTTTGAATCGGATGAATATTCCAATTCTCCAAAAGATGGCTTTATAATACCTGCTATCACCTGTAACAAAGTAGATTTCCCAGAGCCATTATTACCTAAAATAACAGTTGGTTTACCAACTGTTATTTTAGATGATATATTTTTAAACACCCAATCATTATTGAATTTATGTCCAATATTATTTAGTGTTATATCCAATTTAAGATCTTTTTATAATTCCTTTTGAAGATATCTCTATAAAAGATAATATCTGCTCTCTAAGAGGAGAGTCTTCATATTGATCTTTAATCTCTTCTACAGCACTTGATATATTTTGATTATAAACATATAAAGTACGGTAGATATTTTCAATCAACTTCACTTGATCATCTGTATACCCTCTTCTTCTTAATCCAATGCTATTAACACCAACATAAGATAAAGGTTCTCGAGCAGCTTTGATATATGGAGG
>CALTNV010000134.1 GCA_943845485.1 uncultured Flavobacteriales bacterium
ATTGACATTGGTCAAAGAATATTTTTAGTTGGCTACCCGTTTGGAATTGGTAAATCTTTGAGTTCAGGTAATATTAGTGCTATTCATATTGAGGATGAGGCTTTTGGGGCTGTTGAATCAATTAAATATTTACAAACAGATGCTGCTATAAATCATGGTAATTCTGGTGGGCCAATGTTTAATGAACAAGGTGATGTTATTGGTATTGTTAGTTCAATTATTAGTAAATCTGGTGGTTTTGAAGGTTTAGGTTTTGCTGTTTCTATAGAAACTATTTATGATCAGATTATTGATAGTGAAGTGAATCTTTATTTTGGATTAAATACTTTATATATCGATGGTCCTTTGGCTAAAGCTTTAAATATTCCTCAAGATGCAGGTGTTTTAATTCAAAATGTTATAAAAGGAACTGCAGCTTATAAAGCAGGTTTGAGAGGAGGTTATATAAAAATTAATATTCAAGGCTCAGATTTATATATTGGAGGAGATGTTATTTTAGCAATTAATGGAATTAGTTTAAATAATGAACAAAGTGTTATAGATTTAAATGATTTAAAAAATGAATTTAGCACTATTAGTCAAAATGAGATTGAAATTGATGTTTTAAGAGAAGGTAAAGTGATGAAATTATATTTAAATATCTCAAAAGGTTAAAATCTTAATTACTAAACTCAAAAAAGTCACCTTTTATTTTTGAGTTTAGTAATTATTGTAATTAATAAATTATTTATTTCAGGTGAAATTTTAACTAAATAATTAAAAGCTATAAAGTAGCTTATAATAAATATACTTTTTATAATACTAGCTAAAATAACATTTTCAAACTTAGGAAGTAATAAATACATTAATGCAGGTAAAACAAGCATTAATAGCATTTTAAATATTTTTCCAGAAAATGGATGAATTTTAAATGATTTATAAACAAAAGTTAGTCTTAATAAGTTAATAATTATAAAGGTAATCATTGAGCCTATAGCTGCTCCTAACATTCCAATTTTAGGAATTAACAGAAGATTTAAACCAATTGTTATTACAGCTGTACCTAATGTAAAAAGCATTGTCCATTTATATTTGGAGGATGTAGAAATTATTTCGCTATTCACTCCTGTAAATAAATCAAATAAATACCCAATACCTATAATTAATGGGACTAGCCTTCCTGCTTCATATACCTCTTCTTTTCCAGTAATATACAATATTGCATCAGTATTTAAAATTAGTAAACTTAGCATCATTGAACCAATAAAAAAAAGATTAGCAGAACTAGATTTATATACAGACTCTATATTGTTTAAATCTTTATTTTTCCATGACTCGGCAATAACAGGAATTGATATTTTCTTTAAAGCTCTACTTGGTATAATAATGATTATTGCATAATACCCCATAATAGTATAAATACCCGTTTGTGATAATCCAGAGATTGAACCTATCATGATTTTATCAATCTGAGATATAATTACACTTCCTAAAGAACCGATTAAACTAAATAATGCAACATTAATAATTTCCTTTTTATGTTGTTTGGGTATATAATAAGTCCAGACAAAATCTGGATTTAGCGAGATTTTAATGAAGATAATTACTGCTGGTATTGAAACACCTATAAGATTTATTAAAACAAATGCTTTAAAATCAATTAGTTTAAAGTAATATAAAATTAGTGCAATTGTCATCATTATCTTTTGTAATACATCCTTTAAAAAGAAGCTTAAGCTAATTTTAAATAACATTTTATAGGTACTATCATAAAGTTTAAACACTAAATTACTTAATACCCATAAGAAAATAATTTTCAAACTAAAATCGAGGTTTATAAAGTTTTTAAAATCATTATTTCCAAAATTATTTATTATATAGTCAGAAAAAATAAAAATCAGTAGATAAGATAAAATACTTCCCAGTATAAGAGCTATAGCTAATATTAGTTTGATTCCTTTAATTTTATTTTCCATTTTGAACCATGGAAAATATTTTGAAATAATTGAGGGGATGCCTAATGAAAATATTTGTGATATAAGTTCTGATAAAGTTACAATAATACTTAAGTACCCAATATGATCAGGAGAAAGCAAGTGAGGTTGAAGAAGTCCAACATTTATAAAACCTATAACTACACCAACGTAGCTTATTACAGAGCTTTTAATTGATTCTTTAATAATTATTCCCATTCATACATGGTATTACTATTATTTAATATTTATTTTAAACAAATATATAAAATGAGAGACATAAAAAAAGGAAAGCTTAATGCTTTCCTTTTTTTATTTATTATAACTAATAAATTAGTTCAGAAATTAATCTGGCTTTATTTCGTTTTCTTCTAAAAATTTAGTGGTAAAATCACCTGATCTAAATTTTTCATTCTTCATTAACTTTTGGTGAAAAGGAATCGTTGTTTTCACACCTTCAACAATATATTCATCTAATGCTCTTTCCATCTTAGTAATCGCTTCTTCTCTAGTTTGAGCAACAGTGATTAACTTAGATATCATAGAATCATAAAATGGAGGAATTGTATAACCTGCATAAACATGCGTATCAATTCTAATACCGTGTCCTCCAGGAGAGTGGTAGTTAGTGATTACTCCAGGACTAGGTCTGAAATTGTGAAAGGGATCTTCCGCATTGATTCTACATTGTATAGAATGTAATTGTGGAAAATAATTTTCACCAGATATCTCTTTACCTTCTGCAATTTTAATTTGTTCTTTAATTAAATCAAAATCAGTTACTTCTTCAGTAATGGTATGCTCAACTTGAATTCTAGTATTCATTTCCATAAAATAGAAATTCCTATGTTTATCAACTAAAAATTCAACTGTTCCAACACCTTCATATTTAATTGCTTTTACCGCTTTAATTGCAGCTTCACCCATTCTATTTCTCAATTCATCTGTCATGAATGGAGATGGTGTTTCTTCAACTAATTTTTGATGCCTTCTTTGAATAGAACAATCTCTTTCAGATAAGTGACATGCATTACCGTATTGATCTCCAGCAACCTGAATTTCTATATGTCGAGGCTCCTCAATGAATTTCTCCATATACATGCTATCGTTTCCAAAAGCAGCAGCAGACTCTTGTCTTGCTGAATCCCACGCAGCTTTTAAATCTTCTTTTTTCCAAACGAGTCTCATTCCTTTACCTCCACCACCAGCAGTAGCTTTAAGCATAATAGGGTAAGTTGTTTCTTCAGCTGTTTTAACACAGTCTTCAAAATCAGCTATTAAACCATCTGAACCTGGAACACATGGTACACCAGCTGCTTTCATAGTGATTTTAGCAGAAGCTTTATCACCCATCCTGTCAATCATCTCTGCAGAAGCACCAATAAATTTTATATCGTTTTCTTCACATATTTCTGAGAAACGTGCATTTTCTGATAAAAATCCGTAACCAGGGTGTATGGCATCCGCATTTGTAATTTCAGCAGCAGCAATAATGTTAGGTATCTTTAAATAAGATTCATTACTTGGAGCAGGACCAATACAAACAGCTTCGTCTGCAAATCTAACATGTAAACTTTCAGCATCAGCAGTAGAATAAACAGCTACTGTTTTAATGCCCATTTCTTTACAAGTTCTAATGATTCTTAATGCAATTTCGCCTCTATTGGCGATTAAAATTTTATTAAAATTTTTCATCTGATAACAAATTAAAAGGCTTTAAATTGATTAAAGCCTTTGTATGAAATATTTTATTTTTATTTAATTAAGATGGATCAACCAAAAATAATGGTTGGTCATATTGAATAGGAGTAGAGTCATCCACTAAAATCTTAACAACTTTACCACTAACTTCTGATTCAATTTCATTGAA
>CALTNV010000135.1 GCA_943845485.1 uncultured Flavobacteriales bacterium
TATCAATGCTTACCTTAAGTGTAGTGCTATTCTCTTCCTGCGAAGGAGATGAGGCAGATGAAATTTCTTTATCAAGTATTGATATTATTAATTTTAATTTGTTTTTATTCATAACATAATTTTTGAGGTATTATTAATAGATCCATTGTTCAGATACAAATTTATATTACATACTCAAAAAACAACCGTTGAGAAGTCTTCAAAAAGGGTCGGTGTTTTCGTAAAATAGATTTTTACAGGTTTGAATATAAAAATCATCTTGGTTAACGAATGTTTACACCATTTTATTAATTGAATTATAATTCCAAATTATCTTTAGCATAAGCAGAAGGTGTTACGCCAAATCTCTTTTTAAATTCCTGGCTAAAATGCCGTCTATCCGTATAACCTACTTTAAAACAAACATCTATAATTGCTATCTTATGCTGTTTTAAATATTGAGCTGCTCTTTTCAAACGAAAATCTCGCACAAATGCAACTGAAGTCATCCTTGTAAGAGCTTTTATTTTTTTATATAAATTAGAATGACTCATCGCCATTTCAGTGGCTAATTCTTCTATACTAAATTCGGGATTATCAATATTTGTTTCAATAATATTATTTAATTTAATAAGGAAATCTTGATCTGGAGAGGCAAAAGATATTTCTTTAGGGTTCTGTAAAACATCATTCGTATATTTTTCTCTTAGCTGCTTTCTATTATTAAGTAGATTCTTAATCCTAACTTTTAAAACATCTTCATTGAAAGGTTTTACTAGATAATCATCAGCTCCAGTTTCAAATCCTTCCATAACATTTTCAACCATAGCTCTAGCAGTGAGGAGAATTACGGGAATATGACTGGTGGAAATAGTGGACTTTATTTCAGAACACAAAGTAATTCCATCCATAATGGGCATCATGACATCGCTAACAATAATATTTGGATTTTTTTCTTTTGCAAGTTCTAATCCTATTTTCCCATTTTCAGCAACAATAACCTGAAAATCTTGAGATAATAAACCCGACAGATACTCTAATAAATGTGGATTATCTTCAATGACTAGAACTAAATCGTTTTCAAATTCGTGGTTTTCAAAGTGTGTAATTGGGACTTTCTTATAATTCAATACATTGTCTTCCTCAGTAGAGTCCGTATTAATGTGTTCAGCTTTAAAGTGAGTATTTCCAAGAGGCAACCTAATAATGAAACGAGTACCTTTTTGCACACGACTTTGTACTTTTATTGTTCCTCGATGAAGTTCAACTATACCCTTAGTTATAGAAAGTCCAATTCCAAACCCTAAATAATCAGACATTACATCTTCATTTTGATGAAATCTTTCAAATATTTTTGGGAGTTTGTCCTTGGCTATTCCTTGTCCAGAATCATTCACTACAATTTTAACACTCCCATGTTTCTCCACTACACTAATTTCGATACGATCCCCATTTGTTGTAAATTTAAAGGCATTTGTCAAAAGGTTATAAATAGTCTTTTCAAATTGAATTTTATCAAACCAAACATAAATTTTCTTTTCGGGCTTATTGAATTTATAATCAATATTATTTGCAATAGCATGTTGAGAAAATGCTAAAAAAATTTCGTGGACAAAAAACACTATATCATTTTTACTAACATGTAAATTAATATTTCCTGTTTCCAGTTTTCTTATATTTAATAATTCGCTCACTAAATTCATCAAACGACCTGTACTTCTTTTTAAGTTAGATAATTGTTTTTGCTCTTTTGCATCAACATTATTTTGGATCAAGCTATTTATGGTTCCAATAATAAGTGTTAAAGGTGTTCGGATTTCGTGAGAAATGTTTGTGAAAAACCTTTGTTTTAATTTGTGAATTTTTTTTTCTTGTTCTCGTTGTAATTTTTCTAGTCTTAAATTATTTTTAACATCAATCCACACTAATGCGTAATGCCTTATTAACCAAAGAGCCACAATCAGTATCATGATATATATAGCATAGGCCCAGCTAGTTTTCCAAAAAGGAGGCAAAACTTCAATCATTAATTCAGTTATAACTTGCTCATTCAGAGTGTTATTTAAATCATCTGTTCTTACCTTAAATGTGTAATTTCCGGGAGACAAGTTTGTATAAGTGACGGATCTTTGACTGCCAATTTCTCGCCAATCAACTTCAAAACCATCCATTTTAACTCTGTAATTGGCATTACTAAAAGGATACTCTAATGCACAAAACTCAAAAGTAATGACTGTTTGATCATGGTTGAGGGTGATTTTATCCGTGAACGAAATATTCGTCTTAAAAATTTCATTTTTACCAACTGTAACTCTTTGGTCAAACAGTTTTAAATCTGTAAAAAGAACTTTGGAATTTATTTCTTTAAAGAAAGTATCCTTGGGATTAAATGAGACCACACCGTCAGAACCTCCAAAAAACAAAATTCCTTGAGAATCTTTACTTACAGAATTTACATGAAATTCATGAAAATCAACTTCGAGTTTATATACAACTTTTGTATGAGTATTATACTTAAAAACCCCTTCTTTTGTACCCATCCAAATATTCCCGTCATCATCATCAATTAAAGAAACAATCGTATTTGAAGTCGAAGTATTACCTATTTTAATTTTTTTAAAATGCTGCGTTTTTTCATCAAACTTATTCAAACCTTCTTTAGTAGCCAACCACAAAGTTCCTTGTTTATCTTTCAATAAATCAAAAATGTAATTACTCCCTATGGAATTCGGATCTTGCTCCGAAGTTTTATAAGCTATAAATTGCTTGGATCGGGTATCAAAACGGTTTAAGCCTCCGCCTTGTGTCCCAATCCATAAGTCGTTATTTTCGTCTGACAATAATGAGGTGACGTTATCGTTGCTTAAGGTATTTATACTATTTTTGGAATATCTAAAATTTTTAAAAGTCCCTGTCTTAGAATCTAAAAAACTAAGACCTCCGCCCCAAGTTCCTACCCATAAATCGCCAGTAGGTAACTCAACTATATCTCTAACGTCGTTATAGGGAAGTGAGGCATCATCACTGTTAGAGTGGTTAAAATGTTTTATGTTTCTTTTTTGTGGATCAAATAATATTAAACCATTTGCAAATGTTCCAATCCAATACTGTCCATTGGCATTCTTTTTAATCAATTGAATATAATCACCTCCTAACGGGACTTTGATATTGGTATGGTAATTAGTGATTTTCTTTGTTTCTAAATCAAATTTATTTAATCCATTACCATCGGTACCCATCCATAAAACATGCTTTTCATTGAAGATAGATAAAACTGGAGAAGCATTGTACCCTATTCCGTCACTAAAATAAAAAGAACTATTATGAACATTTTTTTTAAGAACATTAAGACCTTTCCATGCGGTTCCAATCCATATATTTGACTGATTATCTTCGAAAATTCCGTTTACGGTATTATTGGCTAACGCCCCCTTTATACGACTGTCGTTTAAGTATTGCTTTATGTAATATTTTGAAGTCGAATCTCCGCTTAATTTTAATACACCATCGCCATCTGTTCCAACCCAGATATTTTGGCTGTTATCCTTGTAAAGGGTTCTAATAATCGGGGCTTCAATTTCCCTATCACTAGAAAACATATCATTCAACGTGTTTGTTTTTAAATCTAAACTTAACAAACCACTTCCGTTTGTCCCAATTAACAATGCACCGTCACTAGAGTATAATAATGTATTAATGTATTCTAGAGATATATCATTTGACTTATTTATATTAGAAACTATAGGAGTGAATTTTTCTGATAAGATATCAAAAAGATACAGTCCATCTCCGTAGGTGCCTAAAAATAGATTCCTATCTGCCGTTTCAAGTAGTGCTCCAACACTTATAAAGTTCAATAGACCTTTTGCTTCTGCTTGGTGTCTATATATTTTAAAATTATTAGATTCCTCGATATAAAGGTCAATCCCTAGTTCACTTCCAAGCCAAATATTACCTAGACTATCTTCGAGAATGGTATGAATATCATTGGACGAGATGATACTTCTCTTTTCGTTTGAATTTTTATAAACATCAAACTTTTCGGTTAGAGGGTTGTATCTGTTAACCCCCCCGCCAATGGTACCAATCCAAAGCATTCCTTTTTT
>CALTNV010000136.1 GCA_943845485.1 uncultured Flavobacteriales bacterium
CACCCGTGCGCCGGTCGCCGTCTTCTAGCAAGCTAGAAACGCTGCCCCTCGACTTGCATGTGTTAAGCCTGCCGCTAGCGTTCATCCTGAGCCAGGATCAAACTCTTCATTGTAATTAATCTCTAATGCTCAGAATACCAATTTAATTTTATACCTCAATATCTCAATGAACTTTCTTTTAATTTTTATGCAACTTTAGTGAACTCATTTGCTCGTTGTTGCGGGCACAAAGATACGCAACTCTTTTTATTATCTCCAAACTTTTAATGAATTTTTTTCAAAGTTTTTTTGAAGGTGAGATGAAACCTAATCAATAGGTTTTATTAAAAATCTAAATATCAGATAATTAAGTGCTTTAACTTAAATTTACACATATAAATATCGTATTTGTATCATTAATATTTACTATTTAAATAATAATTATTAATTTAAGTAGTAGTAATTTTTAAATATGTTAAATATGAAAAAACTTGATGATTCAGTACAAGAACAAGTTATGTTATTTGGACAGCGTGTAAGACAGCTAAGAAAAATGGCTGTTTATACCCAAGGTGAGTTTGCAAAAGAATGTAATATACCTAGAGAGCAAATTGGAAGAATAGAAAGAGGAGAGATAAACACAAGCATAGGAAATTTATTTACAATTTCTAAAGTTTTAGGAATACCCGCTACAAAAATGTTAGATTTTTCTAATTTAGACATCGATAGGAAAAATATTTTAGATGGAAGAATATGAAAATGATACTTATCTGTAAGTATCATTTTCATCATCATTATATATGGAAATATAACTATCATATCTAGATAAAGCTATTGTACCTTCTTCAACTAAATGTTTAACATTACATTTTGGTTCATTAATATGAACACAATTATTAAACTTACAATGTTGACGAGCAGCACTCATCTCCCTAAAATAATGGGAAATCTCTTCTTTTTCGACATCTAAAATACCTAAACCTTTAATACCAGGAGTATCAATGATTGCACCAATATTTTCTACATCAAACATTTCAGCATAAGTAGTAGTATGTTTTCCTTTAAAATGTGAATCTGAAATTATATCCGTTTTTAAATCTAAATTATTATCAATTAAATTAATAAGTGTTGACTTACCAGTACCGGAGTGACCACTAATTAATGAAACTTTATCAGTTAAAATATTTTTAACTTTATTCACCCCAATACTTTTTAATGCGGAAACTTTAATACAGGTATAACCAATGGATTCATATAAACCTATCAAATAATCTAAGTACTCAAGAGATTCCTTATTTTCAAGCAAATCAATTTTATTAAAAACAATAACAGTTGGAATACTATATACTTCGGCAGTTAACAAAAATCTATCAATAAAACCTGTTGAAGTTTCGGGATTAAACAAGGTAACAAAAAGAATAGCTTGATCAATATTTGAAGCAATTATATGAGCACGCTTACTTAAATTAATTGACTTTCTTACAATATAATTATGCCTAGCATGAATTTTATTTATTACACCTTGATTTAATTGACCTTTCTCTAAATCGTAACTAACTTTATCTCCAACAGCTATAGGGTTAGTTGTTTGGATACCATCGATGCGAAAACGCCCCTTAATTCTGCAATCAATAAAATCACCACTAGAAACATCTTTGACCCTATACCAACTTCCTGTTGATTTATATACAACACCCTCCAAAAGTTAAAGCATATTTTTTAAATCAACATCCTCGTTGTTCAATGTTGATTTCTTGGCAAACTCATCTAATTCCTCTGAAGAAATAATCTTAGTTTTTTCAGCAAAATAATTACAAGTTGCATACAAGTCTTTTATCAATTCATCTTCATCTGGAACAGCTCTTTCAAAACTCTCAACCATAGAAACTAAAGTTTGGTGAAAAAACTGCTTCATCTCATCTGTATTAAACTCTTTAGTCCATAGGTTTAAAGATAAAGTTTTCTTTTCCTCTTTGTCCCATACAGATAAAAATGCAGATTTAGATTCTGAAACAGTACCAACATCAGGTGCATCCCAAATTATTTTTTCAGGTACATTGTTTTCATCTAATGATACCTTAATTTTTACTTCTGATTCTTTAATTGACATAATCGATTTATTTTTTTGGTTTAAATGAGACTAATATTTTTTTATCATCATCAATACTAAGCAATTCTGGAATTGTTATTTCATTTTCAGTAATATAATCTTCAACTATCTGCCATCCAATATATATTCCAACGCGAGAAGGACTTTGATCTCCTAAAGAATTTGTAAAAGGGGCTTCATTAACCCAACCATTAATAATTGAATTATCACTTGAAAACAGCATTTTATTCTTAACTATATACTCCCAAATGGAATATTCATTAGATTTTATCCATTCATATTCTTTTTTTGAATATTTAAGTAAAACTGATGGATCATTATTAGGTAGAACACGTTGGAGAACCGCCATTAATTTACCATAAGAAATAATAACACTTAAAAAATTATGTTGTGAAGGTTCTTTATAATAGTTTTCAGCTATAATATTTAAAAAAAGATCAGAAGTTAAATACTTCTTATCCATTTTCTGTTTTATATATTCAGGAAAAGACGCATTGTCCTTTACGGACAATTTTTCAGACCCAACATACATATCTAAACCAATATAAACAACCGAATCTTTAACAATAACACCATAATTATCTGCTGAATTTATTGTAACAACAGAAGGTTGATAATTAGAGTTAAAAAGTGAATTATAATAATTAAATCCTAAAATAATTTGTTTTTCAATAGAAGAAAAATCATAAAAGGTACTATGAATATCTTCTTCAATCACTCTTATATGAGGATGCTTTAAAAAAAAAGCTAAATCATCATTCGCTCTTAAAGTATATGGACTACCTTCATTCAATACTTTTTGAAAATAGAATGAATATAAATCTCCATATTTATTAAGCATAGAATCATTCAACTCTGCTATATTATTAGGGTATGCATTATAAAGATCTCTATCGATTCTAACAAAGTTAATTTCTGAATTAAAGGTAGGCTTTACATAACCAATCTTTTGATCACAACTAAAAAAGAAAAAACTTAATATAATAAGACTATATATGATAGAAAGATTTCTAAATTTCATAAATAAAACTTTATTTTTGTGTTTACATATTAAAAAACTAAAGCAAAGTTATGAAAAAGATATTATCATTGTTACTATTTACTATATTTTCATTAGGAATAGTTAACGCTCAAAGCTCAAGTAAAGTTAGGTTTGGATTAAGTTTAAACCCATCTATTAACTGGCTATCTGCACAGAATAAAAATAAATTTGAAACAAAGGGTAGTACTTTTGGTTTTGGAGGCGGTTTAAATACTGAGATTAAACTTTCTCAAACAGCTTCACTAACAACAGGGGTTAATTTTACAACACAAGGTGGTAATACTCAATATACTGACTCTGCATATTATAAATATGACAATTCTGAACTACAAGAACTTGATTCTCCATCAGAATCTGATTTCACCAACATATTATTAGAGAGAAAAACTAAAATAAATTATGTTAACCTTCCTGTAGGAATTAAGTTGAAGACTCCTGAATTTGGGTTAATAACATATTATGGTGAATTTGGATTAAATTTTAGCTTTAGAACAAACTCAACAACAACTGACAAAACAAAAAACTTAATTTCGCTAGAAAATGAAGAATTAACAAATATAGTAAATACAGACGATACTCAATTGTTCAATATGGGCTTTAATTTTGGCGCAGGATTAGAATATAATATAGCTGGATCTACATCATTATTTTTTACAGTAAAGTATAACAACAACTTTATTAATATGAACAGTAACCCTTCCAAATATTTATACGAAAAAAATACAGATGGAAGCTTTCAAAGTTTAAAACAAACAATTAACAATCAATCTGTTATATTTGCTATTGGAGTATTCTTTTAATTTATCGCTAACTAATGAATCATAAAGAAGTCATAAAACATATTGTAAATTGGCTATCAACTTATAGCCTAAACTCAAAAACAAACGGGTATGTTATTGGTGTATCAGGAGGTATTGATAGTGCTTTAACTTCAACCCTACTGGCAAAAACAGAGTTACCTCTGTTAGTTTTAGATATGCCTATACACCAAGATGAGAAACAAATTTCTAGAGCTAAAAACCATATTGAATGGCTAACAAAAAACTATAAAAACGTAACTTCATTAACTAATGATTTAACAAGTGTTTATGATCAATTTATAGTTTCAACAAATAATAACAGCTCTTTTGATAATGAACGATCTTTAGTAAACACTAGAGCGAGATTAAGAATGACAACTCTATATTATTACGCTCAAATACATAATTATTTAGTTGCAGGAACAGGAAACAAAGTTGAAGATTTTGGGATAGGTTTTTTTACAAAATATGGTGACGGTGGTGTTGACTTAAGTCCAATAGCTGATTTATACAAATCAGAAGTCTATGAAATTTCTGAAGTTTTAGGAATAAATAATGACATTCTTATTGCCCCACCAACAGATGGTTTATGGAATGACAATAGAACAGATGAAGATCAAATTGGTGCTACCTATGATGAACTAGAATGGGCTATGAAATTTAAAGGAGATTTAAAATCTTGCTCAGAAAGAGAAAAAGAAGTTTTAAGAATCTATAAGCAGTTCAACATAATTAGTAAGCATAAAACTGATCCTATCCCTATTTGTTTGATTCCAGAAAACTTAAAACACTAATACCATATAAAAAGGGAAGAGCATACTGTTCCTCACTTTTTATATGCATCAGGAAAGAAAAAACTAATTTATTAAAGTTCTTATTTTTTCATTATTAGAAAACTTATTTAAAGCTTCATTTAAAAGAATAACTGATCTCTCTTTAACTCCCTTTCTTCTGAGTAATAATATTAAATTGTAGTAAGCATCAGGATTATTATCATCTAATGAAATAGATTTTTCAATAGAAGAAATACTTAATTCAAATTGACTTAGTTCACTTGCTATTAATCCTTTATAATACCATAAATAAGCATTATCTGGCAACTTTGACAAACCTTTATTTATCAAATGCATTGCATTACCTAAATCACCTGAAGAAGCGAATAATATTGCAGAGTTTAAATACGGAGTAACTAGTAATGAGTCTAAAATAATTACTTTATTATAATGTTTTATTGCTTTTTCATTATCACCTAACATTTGATTATAATCACCAAGTTGCATTTGACCATTTATCATATCTGAGTTAGAGTTTAGCATTTCTTCATATTCAAATCTAACAGCATTAAAATAAGACTTATATACTGGTGGAATATTAAGATTAAATAAAGCCCTATAGGCTAAAACTCGAACTGATTTTTTTTTATCTTTTATCCCTTCAATTAATTGAGGGTATTTAGAAACTAAGAATTGATTATTATTCAAAGATTGATAAGCAGACTGCCTCACAATAGCTTCATTATCAAAAAAAGATGCTATATAAACATTTAAACCTTCATTTGATAACACCTTACTTAGATAACTAATAGCAGTTGCTCTAACTACAGGATTTATAGTGTCAATCAACAATAAATGAAGTAGATGTTTTTCTGAAGAGCCATTCAATTTAGAACCAGGTATTAAATCATCTGAAAAATGGTACCCCCTAGAACTTCCAAACCATTCTATAATATTATTAGAAGCCCATAAATTATCGTTATCTGTGTGGCAATTAACACAAGCATTTGATGTACTAAATTTCAATGACTGATCTGGCCTCGGAATTCTAAAACTATGATCTCTTCGGTAATCATTACCCATATAAGTTTTACCATCCATATGACAATCAACACACTGTCCTCCCGAAGAATTTAAAGGATGGTGTGTATGTAATTCAGTATCATAATCAGAGGAGACATGGCATTGGGTACAAAGCTTATTTCCTTTAAACTTAAGTTTATTTGTGTGATTATCATGACAATCACTACAAACTACATTATTCATATACATTTTACTTGATAGAAATGATGAATACACATAGTCTTCATCTTGTATTTGTCCATCAGGTTCATAAGAATCATCTGTCAACAAATGTGGTACGTAGTTATTATAGAAATCATGGGTTGGATTATTGTTATTGGAAACACTAGTTCTCCTAGAGTGACAAGATGCACATAAATCGATTATGTTATCTTTTTGAATTTTTCCATACTGATAGGAAAAAGAATCCTTAGTTGATGTTGAAACAAGATGATTAGACCCTGGTCCGTGACAACTTTCGCAAGAAACATTTATTTCATCAAAAGTTGTATTGTAAGTCCAAGTTTCTTGATCAAAATTCTTTTGAACATTTGTACTGTGACAAGATGCGCACATTGTTGACCAATTCATACTATTATTAGTCCAATGTAACCAGTCGTGATTTGATAAAACCTCTCCTTCTCTTTGATGAAACCATTTATTTAATTTCACATCCCAAGTTAGTCTATGAACTTGTAATTGTTTTTCATTTGTTTCAATTAAATATTGCTGCAACGGATAAAAGCCGAAAGTATATTTAATTGGCAAATCAATAATAAATCCATTATCCTCTGACTTAATAAAATAAGAGGAATCTGTTTTATAAGTCGTATATTTAACCTCATCTAAAACAAATGTTTCTCCTTCAAAAGATCCAGCTACTGATAAAGAATCTGGTAAAAGCATCGCTTTAAAATGATCACTACTTAACCAAGAATCATATTCATCTTGATGACAAGATTCGCAGGTTTTACTTCCTACATAATGAGGTTCCTTATTAAAAAAAAACTCAGAACTATTAGACGTTTTGTCCCTTGTACTACAAGCAATATAAACAGTTATAGCTATTAATAGTAAAATGAGTTTATTTAAGTATTTCATTTTTTTTAATTAAAAATAATGAAATACTTAAATAAACTCATTATTAAATTAAATAAAAAAGATATTAACTAATATCTTTTTTCTCTTAAAAAAACAATAATTAATTAGCTGAAAAACTTTCGCTTTCATCAATCAATAATCTATACTCAAATTCTCCAATAATTTTACCTACTAAAAACAAATCATCTATGTCTTGATAATTTATTTGAAATCTTGTATACCCTTCTTCAGTTTTTTCAACTTCTGTTAAATTAGGTATCAATGTCTCTTCCGATTCTTTTTCATTTAAAAAATCTATATAATCAACTACTTCTATAAAGACATCTGTTTCAACAATAGCTTCAAAAATATTCATCTCTAATTTTTATTTCTAATTTTTTTATAAAACTTAATAGCTAACATTAATATTATAGAAAACACTAATAAACCTACTACTCCGAAAATCCAATTTAACGAATCTTTTAATATTACAACAAATACAATAGCAAACAAAAATATAGTTGCTACTTCATTCCATACTCTTAGTTTATTTGAAGTCCAATTAGTTGGGATATCATTTTGTAATTTTTTAAAGATATTATGACAAATAATTTGATATAAATACAAACCTATTAAAAAGGTGAATTTAATATGCATAAAAGACATATTTAACAAATAAGGATTATTATAAATTAATGAGCCTCCAAAAAAAAGTGTTAAAATTGCAGAAGGCCAAGTAATACCATACCACAATCTTTTTTCCATTAATTTATATTGGGGAATTAAAACCTTTTGCTCATCTTCAGTTTTATTAAAAGCTTCTACATGGTAAATAAACAACCTAACTATATAGAATAACCCGGCGAACCAAGTAACTACAAAAATTATATGTAATGCTTTAAAATATGAAGAGTCCATTAATTAAGATATTTCCAAATTAAATCCTTCAACTCCTGTAAACCTTGCTGAGCAACAGAAGATATAAATAAAGATGGTATACCCTCTGGTAATGTAGGAATAATCTCATCTTTTAACTCATCATCTAACATATCAGATTTAGTGATAGCTAGAAGTCTTTCTTTATCTAATAGCTCAGGATTATATTGCTTAATTTCATTTAATAAAATATCATATTCTTTAGATATATCATCGCTATCGGCAGGAACCATAAACAATAATAAAGAATTACGTTCTATATGTCTTAAAAATCTCAAACCTAAGCCTTTTCCTTCAGAAGCACCTTCAATAATACCAGGTATATCTGCCATTACAAAACTTTGATCTCCTCTGTAAGATACAATCCCTAAGTTTGGTTTTAATGTCGTAAAAGCATAATTAGCAATTTTTGGTTTTGCCGCTGACACAACAGATAACAAGGTCGATTTACCAGCATTAGGAAAACCAACTAAACCAACATCTGCCAATACTTTTAGCTCTAAAACCTTCCAATGCTCTTCACCATCTTCACCGGGTTGAGCAAATTGTGGTGATTGTTGAGTAGCAGATTTAAAATGGTCATTTCCCAAACCTCCTCTACCTCCTTTAACAAGAATAATTTCTTGTCCATGCTCAGTAATTTCAATATTTTCCTGATCATTCTCAACATCTTTAGCTATCGTTCCTAATGGAACTTCAATAACAACATCTTTACCATCAGCTCCATGTCTTCTATTTCCTCCACCAGACTCCCCTGGTTTTGCAATAATGTGTTTTTGGTATTTTAAATGCAGTAATGTCCATAAATTTGAATTTCCACGTAAAATAACATGACCTCCTCTACCACCATCTCCACCATCAGGACCACCTTTAGCAGTTAATTTATCACGAAGAAAATGCATTGATCCCGCTCCACCTTTTCCAGAACGGCAACAAATTTTCACATAATCAACAAAGTTTGGACTAGACATTTTTTATAATTTATTAATGATTGTAGAAAGTCTACCAAAGATATCTTCAACAGAACCTATACCTTCAACTGAATGATATTTATTTTGCGAATCATAATGATTAATAACAGGAGCTGTTTTATCATTATATTGTGAAATTCTATTTTTAATAATATCGACATCAATATCATCAGCTCTACCAGAAGTTTTTCCACGTTCTAATAAACGTTTCATTAATTCAGCTTCTTCAACCTCTAAAGAAAGTAATGCACTGATAGAAGTATTTTTAGAATCTAAAAAAGCATCTAAAGCAATAGCTTGATCTGAGGTTCTTGGGAAACCATCAAAAATAAAACCTTTTGTAGAGCCACTATTTTCAACTTCAGATTGTAACATTTTAATAGTCACATCATCTGGAACTAATTCTCCTTTATTAATATAACCTTTTGCTAACTTACCTAATTCTGTATCATTTTTCATATTTGCACGAAAAATATCTCCTGTAGACAAATGTGTTAAGCCAAATTTTTCAACAATATTAATTGCTTGAGTACCTTTTCCTGCTCCCGGGGGGCCAAATAAAATTATATTTACCATTACTTTAAATATTAACTATTTTCTATCTTATAAATCTGTTTAAGATTTCTTCCTAAATTATCGTAATCTAATCCATACCCAACTACAAAATCATTTCCAATTTCAATACCAACATATTTTAATTGCAGTTTCTTTTTGTATAACTGTGGCTTAAAAAGTAAACTTGCTACCTCAATAGACATTGGTTTTTTTTCTTTTATCATTTTAAACAAATCTACTAAAGAATTACCTGTTTCAACAATATCCTCTAAAATAACAACATCATAATTAGAAAGACTCCTATCTAAACCGATTATCTTATTAACAAAACCGGTAGAAGTTGTTTTTTCGTAAGATGAAATTTTCACAAACTCAACTTCTGAAGTTAGTAAAGTTACTTTTTTAAAAAATCTGAAGCAAACATAAATGCTCCATTCAAAACCACAACAAATAAAACTTTTCTGTTTCGGTAATCCTCATTTATTTTTGATGCTATATTGCTAATTGCCACATCAATAGCTTCATCATTTATAAAAGAATGAAAAACCTTGTCTTTTAATTGAATTTTATTCATTAAGTCAGTTCTTGAATACAAAGCTAACGAATATCAGTTAGTTTAATAAATATAATATTAATTTTTATTAATATTAATTACATTTAAAGTACTTATTTAGGAAGAACTATTTATTATCAGTTTTTATAAACGTATATTTGCTAAGTAAAAATGTTAAGTATAATCTAATAATCTGAAAACCGGATAATAATGAAACAAGAAATTATCTCGAAATTGAATCATTTACTCTCTATGGAATACTCTAAAGAAAGTAAAGCTGAGTTTGAAAATTCATGTAATGATTTTTATAACGAATTAGAAAAAGAAAAGCAACTTCACCTTGATAAGTTGAAAAATTTAAATGAGGGAGAAGAAATTCAACTTTCAGAATTAGAGGAATTTAATGAAGATCTTAACATCCAAATTAAAGACTTAATTAAGCAGTACAAAACCAAAACCGCTCAAGAAAGACAAAAAATTGAAGAAGAATACAACACAAACTTCAACTTAAAAAAAGCTTTAATAGAAAGTTTTAAAAAAGTGATTTCTGAAGAGGAAAACATTAATAAATCCTACTTAGCTTTAAATGAGTTTAAAGAAAAATGGGAAAAAGCTGGAAAAATAGCTCCAGATAAGTACCATGATTTACAGTCTGAATTTAGACACATCATGGAAGATTTCCATTACAACATTAATATATATAAAGCTTTAAAAGAAAATGATTTAAAGAAAAATCTAGAGCTTAAAATAGCGATTATTGAAAAGGTTAAAAAAATAGCTCAATTAAAAGAATTAAAAGAAATTGAAATTTCTTTAAACAACATTAAAAATGAGTGGGAAGAAGTTGGCCCTACTTACAGAGAAAAATGGGAAGAACTTAAAGATGCTTACTGGACTGAGGTAAAAAATATTTATGCTATTCTTCAAGAGGGTTATCAATTAAGAAAAGAGCAAAGCAAAAAAAACATAGAATTTAAACAAGCTGTTATTGAAAAAATAGCAGAGGTAATTGCTGACAGACCTACAAACCATACTGAATGGGAAAATAAAACTAGACTTTTATTAGCTATTCAAGATGAATGGAAAAAAATAGGTTATATTCCTAAAGAAGAAAATGAAAATTTATGGAATAAATTTAGAGAGCACTACGATGTGTTTTTTGATGAAAAAAAGGCATTTTACGAAGGCTTAAGAAATAAAAACAAGGAAGCAAAGGAGGCAAAAGAATTATTAATTGAAAAAGCAGAAAAATTAAAAATTTCTGAAAATTGGAAAGACACTACTATTCAATTAATACAATTACAAAAACAGTGGAAGCAATTAGGTTCTTCAGGAAAAAAGCACGAGCAAAAGCTATGGGAGAAATTCCGTGCTGCATGTGATTACTTTTTTGATGCTAAAAAAGCTTCATTTGAAGTTGAGGACCAAAAAAACCAAGGAAACCTTGATTTAAAAAATGATGTTATAGCTAAAGTTGAAACTTACCTAATTAAAGAAGATATCAATGAAACAATTGAAGATTTAAAACAATTTTCTCTTGAGTTTAATTCAATTGGTCAGGTTCCTTTTAAGGAAAAAGATAAAATTTTTCAGCGTTTCAGAACTGCAATTGATATGAAATATGATCAATTATCTATTAATAAAGAAGAATTAGAAGAACTTCGATTTGAATCTAAACTAAACAGTATTCATAATGCTAAAGACCCAGAAAGAGCTTTTTACAAAGAAAAAGAAATTTTGTTAAAAAGAATTAGAACTATTGAAGAAGACGTATTAACGTACGAAAACAACTTAGGATTCTTTGCGAACTCTAAAGGAGCGGAAAAAATGATTGAGGATGTAAATCGTAAAATAGACAAACATAAAAGACAACTTGATAAATATAAATTAAGATTAAAGCTTCTTAAAAATGCTGAAAAAGAACATTTAGCATAAAATAATGGAGCAAATCAAAAATATATTTATTACTGGAATTACTGGTTTAGTAGGATCAACTCTTGCATTTGATTTATTAAACAATAATTCATCAATAAAAATAAAAGCATTAATAAGAAAAACGTCTAATACCTCAACGGTATTAGACGTTTTCAATTTTTATAACGCAGATAAAGCTGAAGCTTATTTTAAACAAATAACCTTTGTTTATGGTGATATTTTAGACTACCCTCTTTTATTGGATGAATTACAATATATTGATGAAGCTTACCATACAGCTGCTTTAGTATCATTTAATAAAAATGACAAAGAAAAACTATTCAACATCAATGTGAACGGAACTAAAAATATTGTTAATGCTTGTTTAGAGAATAAAGTAAAAAAATTAGCATACATAAGCTCTACAGCTACCATTGGTAAAGATAAAAAAGGAAATCTTTGTTCAGAAACTACAGAATGGGCTCCTGATGACTCAACAACAAATTATGCATTAAGTAAATATAATGCTGAACTTGAGGTTTTTAGAGGGTATTACGAAGGGCTAAATACAGTAATTATTAATCCCTCTGTAATCATAGGCCCAGGTGATTGGAGCAGAAGTTCAATAACCATTTTCAGAACTGTTGCAAAAGGAATTAAATTTTATACTAACGGAG
Source organism: uncultured Flavobacteriales bacterium (assembly GCA_943845485.1). The sequence goes on from CALTNV010000136.1 coordinate 12,453, forward strand.
GAAATGCATTTGTTGATGTTAGAGATGTCAGCATTGTTTTAAGAAAACTGATGGAAGAAAATATTTTTGGAGAGCGTTTTTTAGTTTTTAATGAAAATTTATCTTTCAAAACTCTTTTTACATTTATTGCAAATAGCTTAAACAAAAAACCGCCTCACTTAAAAGCTAACAAACTATTGACTTCAATAGCATGGAGACTTTCATCAGTCGTAAGTTTTATAACTAATAAAACACCTATGATGACAAAGGAAACTGCTGAAAGTAGTCATACAATAGTGAAATATGATAATTCAAAAATAAGAGAAAGACTGAATTATACTTTCAAACCTATTAAACAAACAAGCTTAGATTTTGCTCCTTATTTTAAGGAAAAATATAAGTTTTAATTATTTTTAAAATAATTAAACACAACCTTACCTTTAGCTTTCCCAATAACCGATTGTAAAGACTCTAAAGAAGCCTCTTTAATTTTTTTCACAGATTTAAACTCTTTAAGTAAATTAGTTTTTGTTTTTTCTCCTACCCCAGATATTAAATCTAACTCTGAAACTATTGAATTTTTTGACCTTTTATTTCTGTGATGTGTAATTCCAAACCTATGAGCTTCATTCCTTAAGTTTTGAATCACCTTTAGCGTTTCACTTCTTTTATCAAGATATAAAGGATAAGGATCTCCAGGAAAAAATAATTCTTCTAATTTTTTAGCAATTCCTAATATCGCCAACTTTCCAAAAATATTTAAATCCCGAAGTGCTTGAACAGCAGAAGAAAGTTGACCTTTTCCACCATCAATTACAATTAATTGAGGTAGATTTTTTCCTTCATCTAACAATCTTTTATATCTCCTGTAAACAACCTCGTACATAGATGCAAAATCATCAGGACCATCAACAGTTTTAATATTAAAATGTCGATAATCTTTATTGCTTGGCTTACCATCTTTAAAAACAACACAAGCTGCAACGGCATTTGTTCCTTGAAAATTTGAATTATCAAAACATTCAATATGTATTGGTAGATCTTTTAAATGTAGATCTTTTTTAATTTGTTCTAAAATCCTATTTACATGCTGTTTAGGATTTTTGTTTACAAGTTGCTTTTTTTGATCAATTAAATAATATTTTGCATTTTTAGAAGATAATTCAAGTAACTTTTTTTTATCTCCAATTTTAGGTACTAAAACCTGAACGTTTTCTAAAGGTAAACTTATTAGATACTCAACTAAAATCTCTTTATTTTGAGATTTAAAACGCTCCCTAATCATTGGAATAGCAAAAGATAAAATTTCTTCCGGACTCTCATCCAGCTTCAATTTTACTTGGGTAGTATGTGCCTTTATAATAGCACCATTAACAACATTCATATAGTTTACAACAGACATTCCATCTTGCTGAACTAAAGTAAAAACATCCACATTGTTAATACTTGCACTTACTATTGTTGATTTGCTTTGGTAATTTTCAATCAAAGCTAATTTGTCTTTCACTTCTTGCGCTTTTTCAAACTCTAAGTTAGAGGCATATTCAAGCATTAACGAATTAAAATACTTTATAATAGATTGAATATCTCCTTTTAAAATATTCTTAATTATTCTAATGTTTTCATAATAAACCTCCTCTTTTTGTAAGCCTTCACAAGGACCTAAACAATTTTTTATATGATATTCTAAACAAACTGAGAATTTATCATTTTTAATATTTGCTTCTGATAAATTAAAATTGCAGTTTCTTAAAGGAAATAAAGTTTTTATAAGCTCTAAAATAGCATACATACTTTTTACAGAAGTATATGGACCATAGTAAAAAGATCCATCCTTAATTATTTTCCTTGTAGAAAAAACTCTTGGAAATCTTTCATTTTTTATACAAATCCAAGGGTACGACTTATCATCTTTTAACAAGATATTATACCTTGGCTGATACTCTTTAATTAGATTATTTTCGAGTAATAAAGCATCAATTTCAGAATCTACAACAATGAACTTTATATTCGCTATTTTTTTAACTAAAATTTGAGTTTTACCACTTTCTGGTGGTCTATTAAAATAAGAACTTACTCTTTTTTTTAAATTTTTAGCCTTTCCAATATAGATAACAACTCCTTTATCATCAAAATATTGATAAACACCAGGATTATTTGGTAGAGTTTTTATTATTTCTTTCAAATGTTCTATATCTTTATTCTCAACCATACATACAAATATAATATTTAAATTAATCCCTAGTGATGGATGATAAGTTAAGAAAAGTAATTGTAACAGGAGGACTAGGTTATATTGGAGCCCATACTGTAGTGTCTTTAATAGAAAAAGGTTACACTCCTATTATTGTTGACAACTGCTCAAATAGTTCAAGCAAGGTTCTTCAACAACTAGAAAAATTGACTTCTACAAAAATCATCTATTACAAACTAGATTGTACAGATGAAAAAGAATTTACAAAAGTATTTATAAATGAAAGTGACATATATGGCGTTATTCATTTTGCAGCAAATAAATCAGTTGGAGAATCAGTAAAAAACCCAACGAAATCATTTGAAAATAACATTGGTAGTTTAATAACTTTAGTCAAACTAATGAAAGCATATAATGTTAAAAATATTGTTTTCTCATCTTCTTGCACTGTATATGGAGAACCTGATATTTTACCTGTTACAGAAAAATCTACAATCAAAAGAGCATCTTCGCCTTATGGATATACAAAACAAGTTTGTGAAGAGTTATTAAAAAATGAATCAACTATTGGTAATATAAACGCGATTAACTTAAGATATTTTAATCCTATTGGAGCTCATCAATCTGGATTAATTGGGGAATTACCTTTTGGCAAACCTAATAATTTAATACCATTTATTGGAAAAGTTGCCAACAAGCAACTAGATAAATTAGTTGTTTTTGGCGATAACTATAATACCCCAGACGGAACTTGTGTTAGAGATTATATTCATGTAATGGATTTAGCTGAAGCTCACTTAAAATCACTTGAGTATATTGAGAATAAAAATATTAATTATGATGTATTTAACATAGGATTAGGAAAAGGATATAGTGTATTAGAGTGTATTAAATCCTTTGAAAAAAACAACCTTTTAAAGATAC
>CALTNV010000137.1 GCA_943845485.1 uncultured Flavobacteriales bacterium
TATTTGGTGTGGTATACTCAATAATAATAGAGGTAAAGATAAAAAATATTTATCTAAAATGCTTAGATTTATTTGAATGCCATATTTTTGCATAAGTTGCTATGATTTAAATTTTATTTATGAAAAAAATTTTATTATTAGAAGATGAAGAAAGTTTGTTAGATTCCATAAAATTAAATCTTGAATTGAGGGATTTTTTGTGAATCCAGTGATGGATGGAAAAGAAGCAATAGATAAATTTCATCAGGGTAGATTTGATTTGTTGATATTTGATGTGATGGTGCCTACAATCAATGGGTTTGATGCAGCTGATCAAATTAAATTAGAGAACTCTGAGGTTCCTATACTTTTTTTAACTGCAAGAGGTACAACGGAAGACAAGCTGAAAGGGCTTCATATTGGAGATGATTATTTAACAAAACCTTTTAATTTAGATGAGTTAATTTTAAGAGTTAAAAATTTATTAAACAGAGGTTCTGTTCCAGAGAATACTAAAGCAGAAATAAATACTATTAATATAGGTGGTAGTGTTGTTAATACATTAACTTACGAGTTTAAAGGTGTTGATGGACTTGAAGGAAAACTTAGTAAAAAAGAAGTTCTTTTATTAAGGTTGATGTATGATAAAAAAGGGCAAGTTGTTAGTAGAGAGGAGATTTTAGAGAAAGTTTGGGGATACGACGTTTATCCTTCCACAAGAACAATAGATAATTACATATTGGCATTTAGGAAATACTTTGAAACTTCTCCAAAAAAGCCAATGTATTTTCATTCTATTAGAGGAGTAGGGTATAAATTAAACATCTGATGCAACCTTTTATTCATTGATAGCGTCTAAATAATAGACAAACTTTAAAACCCAGTTATGGTTTGTATTTGTTTTTTTGCTTAAAATGAAAAAGGAAGGATAAAGATAACGATCTTGTTCTTCCTTTTTTTATGTTCTAAATGTCTATTTTTGTAATATGTTTAGATACTTTATTCAGTTATCTTATTTAGGTACAAATTATCATGGTTGGCAAGTTCAACCTCATAGTATTTCTATTCAGCAAAAAATTAATGAATCATTAAATATTTTGTTAAGGAAAAATGATATTCATGTTATTGGCTGTGGAAGAACAGACACCGGTGTTCACGCAGCAGAATATTTTGCGCATTTTGATGTTAATGATAAAATTGAGAATTTAGATAAATTAATCTATAAATTAAATAGAATTTTACCATTTGATATTGCTATTCAAAATATTTTTTCTGTATCTGAAGATCAGCATGCAAGGTTTAGTCCTGTTAAAAGAACTTATAAATATTATATTAGTTTAGAAAAAACACCTTTTAATCATCATACATCTTTATTTTACAATCATCAATTAAATATAGAGCTTTTAAATAAAGCTTCTGCTATTGTACTTGATTATGTTGATTTTGAAAGTTTTTGTAAAGCCCACTCTGACGCGAATAACTTTTTTTGTACTGTTTCAGAGTCTTATTGGGAAGAAATTGATGGACAAATTATTTATACAGTTACCGCGAATAGATTTTTAAGAAATATGGTAAGGGCGTTAGTTGGAACTCAACTTGATGTTGGAAGAGGTTATATAACAATTGAAGATTTTAAAAATATTATAGAAAGTAAAAAAAGAACCAAAGCGGGGAAATCAATCGCTGCTAAAGGGTTGTTTTTACATAAAATTGAATATCCATTTTTATAAAGAGTATGGCTGAAAATAAAAAGAAATTAGACTATAAATTGCTTTTAAGAGTATATCAATACATTAAGCCTTTTAAGGTCTTAATGTATTCTACTGTTGCAATTATCACTACACTTTCTTTTTTAACTCCTGTAAGGCCTGTTTTAATTGGTTATTATGCTATTGATAAATATGTCGTTAATTCTCAACCAGAAGCTCTGTTGAACATTATTTTAATTATTGTAGGATTACTATTTATTGAGTCTGTTTTACAGTTTTTTCAAACTTATTTTAGTAATGTTTTAGGTCAATCCATAGCCGTAAAACTTAGAGAGGATGTTTATAAGCACATTCTTAATTTTAAACTGAAATATTTTGATACTAAACCTGTAGGTCAATTGGTAACAAGGGTTGTGTCTGATATAGAAGGGGTTTCAAATATATTTTCGGAAGGGGTGTTAACAATTGTTGGTGATATATTAAAACTTCTTTTAGTTTTGGTAACAATGTTCTTCCTTAATTGGAAAATGTCAATTTTAGTTTTAATTCCTATTCCTATTCTTATTTATGGAACTAAAATTTTCAGAAATGTCATTAAAAAAGCTTTCATTGAAGTGAGAAATAAAGTATCACAAATGAATACTTTTGTCCAAGAGCACGTATCAGGTATTGCATTGGTCCAAATTTTTAATAGACAAAAAGAGGAATCATCGGTTTTTGAAGAGTTAAATGAAGCTCATAAAAAAGCCAATATTAAATCTATTTGGGCCTATTCTATTTTCTTTCCTGCTGTAGAGATTTTACAGTCTTTATCTATTGCTTTTATTATATGGTATGGAGGCCACCAGTTATTAGAGGGAGTAGTTGAAAAAGGCGAATTGGTAACTTTTATATTGTTTGTTCATATGCTATATCGTCCAATAAGACAATTAGCAGATAGGTTTAATACTTTGCAAATGGGAATTGTAAATGCAGAAAGAGTATTTGATATTTTAGATACAGAAGAGTCTATTGATCAAAAGGAAAATATTGTTCCAGCTTCTTTTTTTACAGGTAATATAGAATTTAAAAATGTTTGGTTTACTTATACTAATGAAAATAATAATGCACTGAAAGATGTATCTTTTTCAATTAATTCTGGAGAAACACTTGCCATTGTTGGAGCTACTGGAGCTGGAAAATCATCAATTGTAAACTTACTTTCTCGTTTTTATGAATTTCAAAAAGGGCAAATTTTAATAGATGATTATGATATAAGATCTTTGGAATTATCTTTTTTAAGGCAAAATGTAGCTGTGATATTACAAGATGTTTTTTTGTTTTCAGATACAATTTTAAATAACATTACTTTACATAACAAAGATATTTCTTTATCCAAAGTTATAGAAGTTGCAAAAATGGTGGGGATTCACGATTTCATTATGACTTTACCAAATGGATACAATTTTATGGTAAATGAAAGAGGTAGTGTATTGTCTGTTGGTCAAAGACAATTACTTGCTTTTCTAAGAGCTTATCTTTACAATCCAAAAGTATTAATACTTGATGAAGCTACTAGTTCTATTGATACAGAATCAGAATTCTTAATTCAAAAAGCAACGCAATTAATAACTAAAGGCAGAACTTCTATAGTGATAGCTCATAGGTTATCTACAATTCAAAATGCTGATCAAATTTTAGTAATGGAAAAAGGAGAAATTATAGAAAAAGGAAATCACCAAGAGCTGTTAATCTTGAATGGTCAATACAAACAATTATATGATCTTCAATTTTCAAAAGTTAACGAAGATTAAATCTGATAAAGATCACCAATTGTTTTCACTTTTATTCATTTTGAATTTATAATTTTACATTTAATTAAAGATATTTCATTCTTTTAAATAGCAATCATGAAACATTTAAATATTGAAACAAACCCATTGTTAGATAAGTTGCCTTCTCATTTAACTCAATATATAAAGCCTCAAACATATGAAGATTACACACCTATTAATCAGGCAGTATGGAGATATGTAATGAGAAGAAATGTACCCTATTTAAGTAAAGTTGCGCATGATTCTTATCTTAAAGGTTTAGAAAAAACAGGAATTTCTATTGATTCTATACCTAGTATGTATGGGATGAACAGGATTTTGCGTGAAATAGGATGGGCTGCTGTAGCGGTAGATGGGTTTATACCACCAAATGCTTTTATGGAGTTTCAAGCTTATAATATTTTAGTAATTGCTTCAGATATTAGACAATTAGAAAATATTGAATATACACCAGCTCCAGATATTATTCATGAAGCAGCTGGTCATGCTCCAATAATAGCTAGTCCTGATTATGCCGAATATCTTAGGAGATTTGGTGAAATTGGATCAAAAGCAATTTCATCAGCTAAAGATTATGAGATGTATGAAGCTGTTAGATTATTGTCTATCTTAAAAGAAGCACCTGGTACTCCACAACTAAAAATTCAAGAAGCCCAGAATAAAGTAGAAGAATTACAAAATTCTTTTTCTGAACCTTCAGAAATGTCAATGATAAGAAATTTACATTGGTGGACTGTTGAATATGGGTTAGTAGGGGAGATTTCCGATCC
>CALTNV010000138.1 GCA_943845485.1 uncultured Flavobacteriales bacterium
CTTTTAAAATGTCTTTTAAATATTTTTTTGAAACATTTTTATTAGTTAATTCATTTGCTGTTTTAATAGCATTTTGAGAAATTTTAATTTTTTCATGCAAAGACAAAAATTGGATATTTCTAAGAATTTTAGTCAACTCTTTATAATTACCTGCTTCACACAAAAATCCATTCTCTCCGTCTTTTATTATACCATCAAAACCTTCATTTTTTGAGCCAATCACAATACAACCACAAGCCATTGCTTCTAAATAAACTAAACCATAAGCTTCGTGTTTACTAATCATAGCAAAAACTTGATTTTTCATTAAAACTTTCTGGACATCTTCTTTATTAATTCTATTATGAAATAATACGTTTTCATTCAAATTATACTTATTAACAAGTTTTTTTACATTGCTCTGCTCTTTTCCTTCGCCTACAAAATCAACGTGAAAATCAAACTCCCCTTTAAGATTTTTTATTGCTTTCACGATAGCGTCAGGAAATTTTCTTTCTTGAAAAATCCCAACATAAGAAATTTGCATTTTTCTATTATCAAATTTACTTCTATTTTTTATTAACTTTATTCTTTCATAAAAATTTCTTTGCAAACCCGAATAGCAGATATAAAAAAATGGACTTTTTAAGCTAAAACTCTTAATAGCATTTTTCATTAAAGTTTTATTCCTAAAACCAACAGAATCAAATGATTCTAATTTATCTCTAAGGCATGGCCTATTTAAATACTTAACTAAGTGAATGACTACAGAAGTTTTTGCTTTTTTATATTTTTTATTCAATTCAAATATTAATTAGATTTGAGGATTTTCCCAATGACCTGTAATTACATCTGGTATAAAATCTTCATTTTTCAGAATAATCTTGATTTCTTTTAATTGTTTTTTCAATTGATAATTAGAAAAAAGACCAAAAGGGATAAGTTTTAGCATTGGTCTCCTAAAAACTCTAACATTATCTCTTAATACGTCTGCAGACTTCCTCATCTTAATGTTAGGAAAAATTACTCCATACTTAGATGTTATATAATTCTTAACAAAATCTGGTAAAAAATAAAATATCAATAAATATTTATTATCATTATGTATTACAACAACTTGATGCCCCTGTTTAACCCATTGTTTACAAAAATGATGAACAACAGGGGTAGTACCTTTTGTAGAGTCACTACTTGGGTATATGGATGTTAATAATAAAATTTTTTTACTTTTCATTTTACAATATTAAATTTAATCCTGAAGCAAATCTTTTTTTTCTATGAAAAATAAAAAATAAATTAAAACGATAAATAATGGGTACATATAATAAGGTCTTTGTATAAAATTAATTAAAACCAAAACTAATGCCGCTAAATCTATGTGATTTTTTGTTCTTAACGATTTTACGAATATCAATATAAAGGGTAAAAAATAAAAAGGAATACCTAATATACCATAATAAATAATTGGTCCCCAAATAGTCTCATTTACAAAACCAGGATAATTTGCACTTACTAACTCTTTAGGGTAGCCCCACGAATACTCTTTGAAAATAAGAGGGCCTAAATCTAAACCACCCTGTCTAGATAAATCTTCACCTGCAATTAAACTTTCGATTCTATCAATAGATTTTCGTTTAAAATATTTACCAGTATCTTCTCCTAAAGCACCATAATTAACAGCAGTAGCTAATAAAAAAAAACAAAGAGATAAAGCAAAAAACTTCACTCTATTCTTTTTATTAAGATAAAAAAGTAAAACAAAAACGATAATTGTAAAAAAATGTGCTAAGGAAGTTGTAATTAAAGGTAAAAGAAGTAAGGCATACTCCCATCTCATATTCTTAAAGTATTTTCTATTAATTAATAACAAGAACATAACTACAAACGCAAAACTTCCTGGTTCATCATAATAAGAAGATGGTCTTATATCTGTTATAACATCTTTATGTTTCATAAAAAAGAACCCAAAATTAAATATTTTGTATTCTCCTCCTTGATATTCATATACACCAAGAACATTTAGTAAACCAATACTCACTAAAAAAAAACCGATGGTAGATGAAATTGAAAATAATATATTTAACTTTATTAACTTGGTTAAAAAGAAAGTGATGGAAAACGTATTAATTACTAAACATAATATTATCCAAGATAAAACAAGATAAAATAAAGTAATAAAACTGACACTAAAGTATATTGCATATAAAAATAAAAATAGAGCCTGAACAAAAACAATCCTATTAAAAATTTTATTTGGTAATACAAACCTTTTACCTTGTAGACTTAATATTATATACCATAATATTACAAATACTAAAGACATTATAGTTTTTAAACTACCAAAAAAAATATAATTATGAACAAATGGATAAAAAGCCCCTAGAGCTATTGCTATAACAATAAAATAAATCCAATTTTTCATAGATTTTTATTTAGGTTAAATTTAGAGAAAATCAGAGATCTAAATACCCCTAATGATCCGTAATATTTATAAACTATTTTAAATTTATCAATTCTTTTTTGAATAGATACTACAGATGAAATACCACCTCCTTGATATACAGCTATAGCTTCATTTATATATTTAAAACTTTCTTTTTTATATTTTAAAAACATCCTATTTACTAATTCATAATCTGCATAAATAGGGTACTTTAAATCATAAACAAGTTCTGACCCTAATAAGGTTTTATTAAAAAACATAGATTGATGATTTCCCATAATAATGCCCTTTTTTAAAACCTCTAAACTATATGGTTTGTTAATATTACCTTCATTATAATTATACCCATAAATTAAAGACAGTTTAGAAAATGTTAATTTTTTATTAAATACATTAGTTAAAACATTATCATTAAAAAAAGTATCTCCAGCATTCATAAAATTTAACCAATCGCCAGTTGCTTTTAATATCCCTTTATTCATTGCGTGATAAATACCTTCATCATTTTCAGAGATGTAAAAATCAATACTATCAATGTATTTTTCTATAATTGATTGTGTTCCATCAGAAGACCCACCATCTATAACAATATATTCAAAATTAACAAAATTTTGATTTATTATACTTAAAATTGTTTTCTCTATTTCATCAAAACCATTATACACAATTGTTATAATTGAAACAATTGGCTTTTTATTATTACTCATTAATTTTATTTTTTATTTTTCTAATAAATTGAGCTGGATTTCCTCCCCATATTTCATCACTAGGTATAGGATTAACAACCACACTTCCTGCAGCTATTATTGATCTATCACCAATAAATACTCCTTTAGTAATTATGGAGTTCAAACCTATAAATACGTCATTTCCTATAATAATCTCTTTTTTTCTAGCTGCAGATTCGTCTTTAGAAGGAATTCTTCTATCATTAAAATCTAAAGAATGCATGTCCGAGTCCATAATAATAACACCTGCACCTAATTTCACATCGTTCCCTATACTAATTTTTTCTTTTGCCCAAATTGAAACACAACTCATTCCTACATTATCTCCTATTTTCAAAACTGCATTTCCATCAACTCTAATCATACTTTTTAAATTTCGTCCCAAAGGGTTTAGCATAAAACCACTTGTCATTGAAAAGTTTTTGCCTATTGATAATTTACTGTTCTCCGAAAGTGATAGTTTAATATTTCCTCTAACCCTAAAGTTTTCAAGAAAAACAACACCTTTAAATTTAAATAAAAGAATATTTTTAAAAACAAAAAATATAATTGTACTTCTCTTTAGCATAGTATAAATTATTTATTTATTATTTCCTCATAAATTTTTAGAGTATTATTCACGTTTAATATTTTATTATGTCTATTCTTAGCTTGTTTAATTCCGTTTTCTGACAAGTCTGAAGCTAAACTATCGTTTTCAAATATTTTTTTTATTAGATAAGCTAGCATTTCGAACTCTTCAAATCTATAAATAAGACCTGTTTTATTGTGCTCAACCATTTGTTCTATTCCACCTACAAAACTAGCTATAACTGGTGTACCAATTAATTGG
>CALTNV010000139.1 GCA_943845485.1 uncultured Flavobacteriales bacterium
ATTGTTGAAAAAACAGGGTTAAATGTTCCTTTTTTTCAACAATGCTTTTTATAGATTCACCATCTGTTGAAACAATAATCTGTTGATCTTTAAAAATTTTTCTGGCTACATCTACCGTGTAGTTAATTAGTGGCTTACCTGCTATTTTTTTTATGTTTTTTCCTGGCAAACCTTTAGAGCCGTCTCTTGCTGGTATCACTACTAAATAATTCATACAGAAAAATATTTAATAAATTCTTGTGCGTTTTTATAATCAACAGGTTTTCCTATATCTATCCAATATCCTTTAATAGGATCATGAATAAGTTTACCACCTGTTTCTACTAGATGATCCATTAAATCAGTAATATCATAAAATTCATTTTTAGGAATTTTATCAATTAATTCACGTTTTAAAATATATATTCCTGCATTTGAATGATACACATAAGATGGCTTTTCTTTAAACCCTTTAATTTGATTTCCTTCACTTTCAAATACAGCATAAGGAACATCAACTTTATACTCTGTTGAGGCAATAACCATATCTGCATCATTTTGAATACTTTTTAAATACATTTCTTCAAAATTAACATTCGTAAACAAATCACTATTCATTAACAATACTCGATCTGTTGAGAATTTTTCAACCAATGCCAGTGCACCCGCAGTGCCTAATGGTTTATTTTCCCATATATATTCAATTTCAATTCCTTTTGATGCACCATCACCAAAATACTCTTGAATTTTCTCACCTAAATATTTAACTGAAATGTAAATTTTTTTAACCCCATATTTAATTAGCCTATCTATATTGTATTCAATAATTGGTTTATCACCAAGAGGCAACATAGGTTTTGGTATTGAATCTGTTAAAGGAGATAATCTTTTACCTCTTCCACCTGCCATAATCATACATTCCATTGGTAAAATGGCAGTTGTTTTTTCAAGATCAACAACCCTATTCAATGTTTTATCTTCATTTAATAAAGGAAGCATTTTAACATTGGGATTTTTGTATCTACTAAGGTTAATAAATTCATTATTATAAATACTATATGTGAAATTTTCATAATAAAAATCTGAAATTTTCAAAGACAAATCAGCATGTTTCAAAAGAGCTCTCCTTATGTCTCCATCAGTAATTGAGCCTATAATTTCCTTCGAATCATTTTCAACAAACAAAATATTCCTACTCAAATTACTTAATTCGTTTAATTGAGTTAAAGCATCTAATATTGTTTTCTTGTCACTTATTGTAAATTTCTGCATAATAATTATAATGAGTTGAAATATTTTATGAGTATCTCTAAAATTTTATCTGCTGTACCATTTAGCCCATATTGATTAAATGAATTATACCCCCCTTTTTTCATTAACCCTTCACAAGCATGAATAATTTTTTCAGCATTAAAAGGAACGTTAAATACATTATTGTTTTGTAACCTTCCTTTTTGTCTGTCTCCAACATTTACCACAAACTTTTTAAAAGATGCTGCTTCTATAATTCCACTTGAAGTATTACCTAATAAATATTCGCAATTTTTCATTGCAGAAAAATAGTTTAATTTACCAAAAGAATTAACTAACGTGATATTATTAGGAAACATTACTTTAAGCTTTTGAGCAATATCTCTATATAACTTCCCCATTGTATCGGCATTTGCTAAAGTAATGACTACATGGGTATTTTGACATAAAACTGTTAATGATTTTTCAACTTCTGCTACAAATTTTTTATTTTTAGATAAAGCTATTGTTTCAGGATGAAAAGTAACCAAAACAAAAGGTTTATTAGGAATATTAAATTGAGTACAGACTTGACTCCATTCGGGTAAATTTAATTTTTTTATACTATCCAAGCTTAATGAACCTACCGTATGAATATTATCAGAATCTGTTATTTTGTTTCTAAGGTTTTTACTAAAAGCCTCTGCAGCAGTAAAATGTAATTTAGAAGCAAGGCTTATTTGATATCGGTAAATATTATCTATAGCTCCTAGAGTATCTTCTCCACCATGTAAATGAGCTATATCAATACCAAAAGGTATCGAAGATTGAACAGCAGCACTCATTTCAAATCTGTCTCCTAAAGCAAAAACTAAATCAAATTTATTTAATGCCCAATAGGAAGAAAAATTCATAATAATTCTACCATAACTATTCGTGATATCTTCAGCTGAATCTTCTATAGATAAACCCTCTACCGTATCAATTTTATCATAATCATCCCTAATAATTTCATTTATTGTTTCCCCATGATTTTTTAACAAGTGCATTCCGAAAACAATTAATGTTAAATCAAATCGATGATCTTTTTTTAAAACATCAAGCAATGACTTATAAATCCCATAATCTGCACGAGAACTAGTAAGTACTCCAATTTTATATTTTTTTTTATTCATCGTCATGATTTACAAAATATCCCCCCACACTAAAAGATGCTCTTCAAAAACATCCCTAGTTAATTTTTTACCAATAACTTTATCCATATCCATTGGTGATATCCCATTACCTGGACGCTGCATAGATAAATCATTTTCAGAAATCACATGTCCTTTTAACATCGACTTATTAATATGTATACTTTTTCTTGCGATATCTAGGTTTTTTTGTTCAGATTCAGATACTGTTTTTTGACCATCTCCAGCAATTGCTTTTTCTATATTTCTAATAGATTTAACCATGGCTATCAATTCAAGAGGCTCTAAAGATGCTTGATGATCTGGCCCCTCCATTGTTTTATCAAGAGTGAAATGCTTTTCAATAATTGTTGCACCCAAAGCCACAGCTGCAATAGGAACTTCAATTCCTAAAGTATGATCAGAATAACCTACTTGAACCTTAAAGGTTGAAGCGATGGTATTCATTGCTTTTAAATTTACATCACTAAAAGGCGTTGGATACTCTGTATTACAATGTAAAATAGAAATATCATTTAAAGGCACATTATTTTCTAACAAAGTATTCATCGCTAGATGAATATCATTCATAGTAGACATCCCAGTAGAAAGAACTATTTTTTCTCCAAAAGAAGCTATTTTTTTTAAATATGGTTTGTTCGTTATTTCTCCTGAGGGAACTTTAAAAAAATCAATATTTAAGGTTTGTAAATAATCTAAACTGTCTAAATCAAAAGCAGTTGATAAAAATTTTATCTTTTTTTTCTCACAATAATTAATTAATTCTTGATGATTTTGAAGAGAAAGTTCTAACTTTTTTAACATCTCAAATTGAGTGTCATTTTTTTCATTAATATTATTTTGTTGATATTCTGCTTTTTTAGCCTTTTTACTAACCAATTTCTCGGTTTTAAAAGTTTGAAATTTCACATAGTCAACACCTGCTTTTGCAGCTACATCAATTAGTTTTTTTGCATTATCAATACTACCGTTATGATTTACACCTGCCTCTGCAATAATTATTACTTTATGCTGCATGCTTCTTAAAATTGTTTTGTAAAACGATTACTAACCAAATTTTTATCTCCAATTATTTTCTTTACAACTGTTGCACTCGCAATAATATTGTCACATCCAATAGAAACATTATTATTCACTACAGACCCACTACCTATAAAGTTGTTATTTCCAACAGCAACACTTCCATTTAAAATAACCCCTGTAGATATATGGCAAAAATCACCTATAGTAGCATCATGTTCAATAATTGTTTTAGTATTAATAATATTATGCTTTCCAATATGCACATTTGCATTTATAAAAGACTGATGCATAACAACTGTACCTTCCCCAATATTTGAAAATTTTGAAACATAAGCTGTAGCAGCAATAATTACAGGTAACTTACCTCCTACATTTTTAACTAAGTCTACAAGTTTTATTCTGAGGTTTGGTGACTTTACTTGACCAGCTGTAATCACAAAAGAGATTGATTTTTTGGCAAAAAAAGGAATATCTTCATCAGACCCAATAACCTCATATCCAAGGATTTTTTCTCCTTTTTTAGATGGAATATCTAAAATACCAACAATTGAAAATTTGTTGGTCGATTCAATCACTTCAATTACAGACTTGCAATGACCTCCACCACCAACTAAAACAACTTCTTCTTTCATAAAATAACGCTACTTGGAATATTGATAATACGATCTTCTATATATTCAGCATTCGTTTGATCATCTCTATAACATTTTTCAAACATCGGCATTTTATATAACAAAGCCCAAATGGGTCTTGCCATAATACCTGAACCATTTAATTCTTCCAAAAACATCTCCCTCTCTTCTTTATTTTTTAATAGCAAAGCATTTAACCAATAATTAGAATTTGAATTATTTGGTTCTTGAATAAATAGAATATTTAATTTAGCAAAAAAGTTTTGATACTCTTTAGCCAAAAGTCTTTTTCTCTTGAGAAAATCTTCTAACTGCTCTAACTGAGCACAAGCTAATGCAGCATTTACATTGGGCATACGGTAATTATATCCTATACTATCATGGACAAATTCCCATTTATGTGGAATTTTTGCCGTAGTTGTTAAATGTTTTGCTTGTTTCGCTAAATTTTCATCATTAGTGATAATAACTCCCCCTCCACCAGCAGTAATTGTTTTGTTTCCATTAAAACTAATTGCAGATATTAACCCAAAAGTTCCAGTATGTTTTCCTTTATAAAAAGAACCTAAAGATTCTGCCGCATCTTCAACAACTGGTATTTGATACTGATTACAAAGTTTTACTAAATTTTCTATATCACATGGATGACCAAAAGTATGCATAGGCATTACAGCTGCAATTCTTTTATTGGAAATTTTATTAAACAACTTCCCTTCCCTTATCTCTGTATGCTCTTTTAAAAACGCTTCAACCTTTAAAGTACTTAAACCAAGAGTTTCTTTATCTACATCAATAAAAACTGGTGATGCCTGGCAATAGCTTATCGCATTTCCCGTGGCAATAAATGTTAAAGCTTGCGTAATTACTTCTTCGCCAGGTTTAACACCAGCTAGTAACAAACTAATATGTAATGCTGAAGTCCCATTTACTGTTGCAACTGCATATTTAGCTCCAGTATAATCAACTATTTTTTGCTCAAATTCATCTACATATTTTCCTACAGAAGAAACAAAAGTAGAATCTATTGTATCTATTAAATATTTTTTTTCATTCCCTACTAATCGTGGTTCATGAAGCGGAATAAAACTGTTAGGAGCCTTAAAAGTTTTCCTGATAAATTCCTTTATTTCGTTTAAGTGTTTTCTCATGAACTACATTTTACTATCTAAATACTTTCCTTTTTCTTGGTGATTAAAATTAGGAATCATTTTGTTAAATAATAAGATAACTTCCTGCTTAGTCCAGCTTTTATTCAATAACATTTCTTGAATTGACTTCTCAAAGAAAGCTAATTTATCGTCATCATAATTTAATGAGTTTTTAATTACTCCTAAATTCTCAAATTTATTCATGTCAAGATGCTCATTTTCAGTAAAAAACTCTTCAAAATCTTTTTCACCAGTAGTATTACTAGATGTAAATAAACATGCCCATTGACTTTCTACAGATAACTCTTTAGCTTTACATCTTGCCTCTTCCTCTTTTTTATATTTTTTTACTACAGGTTTAGCCCCTTCATTATCTGATAAAAGAGATAACTCATTAAATAATGATTTATCAAAAATTGCAGGTACACCAGAGACTTCGTC
>CALTNV010000140.1 GCA_943845485.1 uncultured Flavobacteriales bacterium
AACCTGTAGGTATAGTAAAAGCTTCAACGGCATAAGTTCTAATAATTGAAGCAGCAACTATTGCAAATAAAATAGCATCACCCCATTCTTTAACTAATGATTTTCCTGATTTAGATTTCTTAGATCCGAAAATACTCATTACAAATACTACCAAATGCCCAACAACTGGTAGTGCTAAAAATAGTATAATATTATCAGAAGCTTTCCTTTTTTCAACTTCAGCTTCATTACTCCAGTCAGTAGCTTCTGTGAGTTGATATTGATCATTATTGGCAAGTTTGTAAAGTATAATTTGAGGTAAAAATATAGCAATTAATATATCTTTGGCTGAGTACATACCAAATCTTCTCGCCAAATCAACTTGGAGTACCATAAACATAATTAAGTTAACACCTGGAATTATATATAAAAGCGTCCACCATTTAGGTTGTTTTACTATTTTTAAAGCTGTTAAAACATTATAAAAAGGAATATAGCCTTTATAGCTTTTTTCATTAGCTTTTGTAAAAATTTTACCTAAAAAAACAAAGTAGGATAGAAGAATAGATGAGCTATAAATTAAAAATATAATTTCTTGAGTAGTCATAAGTTATTATTAAGGGTTAAAATTTTAAAACATCAGCCATTGTAAATAAACCCTTTTTGTTTATAATCCATTCGGAAGCAATTACTGCTCCTAATGCAAAACCAGATCTATTTTTAGCTTCGTGTTTAATTTCTATTTTATCAATATTATTTTCATAAGTAATTAAATGTGTACCAGGCACATTTTCAATTCTCTTAGAAACAATGTTTATTTCATTTTCATTATTAAAATCATCATTTTCTTTCCATTTTACATATTTAGCATTATCTAATATTACTTGATTCGCTAAGCTAATGGCTGTACCGCTTGGGCTGTCTAATTTTTGAGTATGATGAATCTCGACGATTTCGGTTTCATAATCATTAAAACCAGTCATTATTTTAGCAAGTGTTTCATTTATTTTAAAAAAAATATTTACACCAATACTAAAATTACTTGCGTAAATTAAACTGCTATTATTTTTTGATATTTTAGTTTTGATACTATCTAAGGCATTCAACCATTGCCCAGTTGTCCCTACAACTACAGGG
This sequence comes from uncultured Flavobacteriales bacterium, assembly GCA_943845485.1. The sequence goes on from CALTNV010000140.1 coordinate 1,117, forward strand.
GTATTAGTTTCTATACATTTTAGAATATTCTGATAAGCTGAATTAGGTGTAGAGAATTCAATAGCTACATCAACATCATTTAACAATTTTTTTTCAAAGTTAGCATTGTTAGAACTTACTTTTAATAAAACATTATGATTTCTTTCCAGGAGAATTTTCTCTATTTCTTTTCCCATTTTACCATAACCTAATAATGCTACTTTCATTTATTTTAAGTTAAGAGTTAAAGATAGACCTCCTTGAAAAGTATTGAAATTTCTTGCACTATATGGCTCTATATGTATAGATAAATCATCATTTACGTCAAAATTCATAAAGTGTGCATCTACAGAAGCATCTACTATATTTAGTGCATAAAATGCTATGAAAAAAACAACGCTCCATTCTTTGTTAGTCAAATGCTGTGTAGCATATTCTTGAAGTTGGTTTGTTGTTGTAATGTTTGTATAATCTTTTGGCTCTGCATCCGGGTTTTCTATTCTGTAATTATATTCATCAGCTAATTTATTGTATTCTCTTGTATTATAAACAAAAGCATAACCAGATATTCCTAGAGCAGCATAAATTATTGGTACTTTCCAATATTTTTTATTGTAGATTTGACCTAATCCTGGTAAAAGAGCAGATGATATGGCTGCTCTTTTTGGGGAATGAAATGTGGTTTTAGTTTTATTTAATTTTATATCAGTGTTAGTTTGAGTAAACAACAATGAAGTGTTAGTGCACAAAATAAATAGTACTAAAATTTTATAAAAAAGTTTCAAGCTATTAATTGTTAAGATTTAAAGTTTCGATGATTTGATTTAGCTCTTCATCATTTTTAAAGTTAATACTAATTTTACCTTTACCAGTATCAGTTCTTTTTAAATCAACTTTAGTTCCAAAAAACTGATTTAATGATTTACTAAGTTGTTTAATTTCTTTTGGTTGTTCAGTTTTTGCAGGCTTTACTTTTTTATCTTCTTTAGCACTTTTCACAAGCTCTTCTGTCTGACGAACAGATAAGTTTTTACTTAAAATTTGTCCAAAAATTTCTAATTGTAAATTTACGCTTTCAAGAGCAACTAAAGTTCTAGCGTGTCCCATGCTTATTTTTTTTGATCTAATGCCAATTTGAATTTCAGCAGGTAATTTTAACAACCTTAAGTAATTGGTAATAGTAGATCTTTTCTTTGCAACTTTTTTACTTAATTCTTCTTGTGTTAAGCTACATTCTTCTATTAACCTTTGGTAGCTTAAAGAAATTTCCATAGCATCTAAATCCTCACGCTGAATATTTTCTACTAAAGCCATTTCCACCATTGTTTGGTCATTAGTAACCCTAATGTATGCAGGAACTTCATTTAAACCAGCCAACTGAGACGCTCTAAATCTTCTTTCTCCAGATATAATTTGATATCTATCATACCCCATTTTTCTAACTGTAATTGGTTGAATGATTCCATGTTGTTTGATAGAATTAGATAACTCATTTAAAGGTTCCTCTTCAAAATTTGTTCTTGGGTTAAATGGATTTACCTCAATTTTATTTATTTCTAAGTTTGCTATATTTCCTAAAGATGTATTTTCAACATTCTTCTTGCTTGTTATATCAGTATCAGCACTTTGCAATAATGCTCCTAATCCTTTTCCTAATGCTTTCTTTTTACTCATTATTTTTCTCCTTCAAATACTTTATCACTACTGTTTATTTTGTTGAGTTGGTTGTTTTGTAAAATCTCTCTTGCAAAATTCATGTAATTTATTGACCCTTTACTTGTAGCATCGTGCATAATAATAGATTCTCCAAAACTAGGAGCCTCACTTAATCTTGTATTTCTATGGATAATTGTATCAAAAACAATTTCTTGAAAATGAGTTTTTACTTCATCAACAACTTGGTTTGATAACCTTAGTCTAGAGTCATACATTGTTAGTAAAATACCTTCAATTTCTAATTCTGGATTTAATCTTGATTGTACAATTTTAATGGTATTTAATAATTTACCTAAACCTTCTAAGGCAAAATATTCACACTGTACAGGAATAATTACAGAATCTGCAGCAGAAAGAGCATTTACAGTAATTAATCCTAAAGATGGTGAACAGTCAATGATAATAAAATCATATTGATCTCTTAATTTATCTAAAGTTGATTTTAGCATAAACTCTCTGTTAGGTAAAGAAATCATTTCAATTTCAGCACCAACTAAGTCAATGTTTGCAGGTAATAAATGTAGATTTGGACTTTCTGTTTCTACAATTATATCATTAGCTTCTTTTTCATTAATTATACATTCGTATATGCTAGCATTAATGTTTTTAGGGTCAAAACCAATTCCTGAAGTCGCATTTGCTTGAGGGTCAGCATCAACAAGTAATGTTTTGTATTCTAAAGCACCTAAGGCTGCAGCTAAATTAATTGAAGTAGTTGTTTTACCAACTCCACCTTTTTGATTTGCTAATGTTATAATTTTTGCCATATAGATTTTATTTAATTGTATAATGTAAAGATAGAAAAAACAATGTTTTTTACTCTATATTTTAACGTAAAATATTTTCTTGTATTTGATTATTTTAGAGATGGTTGATTACCATTTTTTAGAGCATAAAAAAAGGGTAAGCTACTTACATCGCATCGCATCAACCACCGACCCTTGCTACATTCCTGTCCTGGGGGATTAGGTGGGAGCTGATCGTGTAAGACTTACCCCGCCGCAAATTTAGTTTTTTTTTATTAAAAAACAATAGTACTGCTCAAAAAAAGTTTAATAAATGTATATTTGTAGAGTATTTATCACCTCTGTAAACTATAGAAAATTGAAAAACACTAGCTTAAATATATCGGTTGTTGTACCCTTGTATAATGAAGATGAGTCACTTACCGAACTTTTTGAATGGATAGATAAAGTAATGTTGGCTAATGATTATACTTACGAAGTTATTTTTGTTGATGATGGAAGTAAAGATGATTCTTGGAAGGTAATTGAAGCTTTAAAAGAAAAATCAGATTGTGTTAAAGCTATTAAATTTCAAAGAAACTATGGTAAATCAGCAGCTTTACATGTGGCTTTTCAAGAAGCTCAAGGAGATGTTGTGATTACAATGGATGCCGACTTACAAGATAGTCCTGAAGAAATCCCTGCATTGTACAATAAGATTGTTAATGATGGTTATGACTTAGTTTCTGGTTGGAAACAAAAAAGATACGACCCATTAACTAAAACGATCCCTACAAAATTGTTTAATTGGGCTACTAGGAAAATGTCTGGTATTCAACTAAATGATTTTAATTGTGGTTTAAAAGCTTATAGATTAAAGGTTGTTAAAAGTATAGAGGTTTTTGGTGAGATGCACAGGTATGTACCCGTTTTAGCTAAAAGAGCTGGCTTTGATAAGATTGGGGAGCAAG